>CAYMDB010000106.1:0-9298 GCA_964388865.1 uncultured Flavobacteriaceae bacterium | reverse complement strand
CATTATAGGTAAATCCTTTAGTGCACCGCAGGTTACCAAAGACGGCGTCACTGTAGCAAAAGAAATTGAGCTAGAAAACGAACTAGAAAACATGGGTGCGCAGATGCTAAAAGAAGTAGCTTCTAGAACCAACGATTTAGCTGGTGATGGAACCACAACAGCAACGGTGCTTGCACAAGCCATCGTAAAAGAAGGTCTTAAAAACGTGGCTGCCGGAGCCAATCCAATGGATTTAAAACGTGGGATTGATAAGGCGGTTGAAGCCATTGTAAAAGAATTAGATAAGCAAGCGCAAAAAGTTGGTAATTCTTCTGAGAAAATTAAGCAAGTGGCTGCGATTTCTGCAAACAACGATGATACTATTGGCGAATTAATCGCGAAAGCTTTTGGTAAAGTTGGTAAAGAAGGTGTTATTACTGTTGAAGAAGCAAAAGGTCTTGAAACTTACGTCGATGTGGTTGAAGGCATGCAGTTTGACAGAGGGTATTTATCACCATATTTTGTTACCGATTCTGATAAAATGGTAGCCGATTTAGAAAATCCATACATCTTATTATTTGACAAAAAGATTTCTAACTTACAGGAAATTCTTCCAATCTTAGAACCAGTAGCACAATCTGGTCGTCCGTTATTAATCGTTGCTGAAGATGTTGAAGGACAAGCCTTAGCTACTTTAGTAGTGAACAAATTGCGTGGTGGACTTAAAATTGCTGCCGTTAAAGCACCAGGTTTTGGTGACAGACGTAAAGCAATGTTGGAAGATATCGCTATCTTAACTGGTGGTGTTGTGATTTCTGAAGAAAGAGGTTTCTCTCTTGAAAACGCAGATTTATCTATGCTAGGAACTGCTGAAACCGTTACTATCGATAAAGACACTACAACTATTGTGAATGGTGAAGGTAAAGCAGAAGATATTAAGGCTCGTGTTAATCAAATCAAAGCGCAGATTGAAACTACCACATCAGACTACGACAAAGAAAAGTTACAAGAGCGTTTAGCTAAGTTAGCTGGTGGTGTTGCTGTACTTTATGTCGGTGCTGCTTCTGAAGTAGAAATGAAAGAAAAGAGAGATCGTGTTGATGATGCTTTACATGCTACAAGAGCTGCCGTAGAAGAAGGTATTGTTGCTGGTGGTGGAGTTGCTTTGGTAAGAGCTAATTAAGTTTTAGAAAAAATTACCACCGAGAACTTAGACGAAACAACGGGTGTACAAATTGTGAATAGAGCCATTGAAGCGCCATTGCGAATTATAGTTGAAAACGCAGGTGGTGAAGGTTCTGTAGTCATCAACAAAGTATTGGAAGGTAAAAAGGATTTTGGCTACGATGCTAAATCTGAAAAATACGTGGACATGCTTAAAGCCGGTATTATTGACCCTAAGAAAGTAACGCGTATTGCTTTAGAAAATGCCGCTTCTGTAGCTGGTATGATCTTAACTACCGAATGTGCTTTAGTAGACATCAAAGAAGATGCACCGGCCATGCCAATGGGCGGAGGCGGTATGCCAGGCATGATGTAATAGTGAAACGCTAGACATTTACATACGGACTAGAATTAGTCTATAATTTAAAAGCCCTCGATTTTTAGTCGAGGGCTTTTGTTCATTGTGGTTTATCTATATTCTGGATTTTCAAATTCCCAGCGACTTCCTTCATCCCAATCCTCTCTTGAGTTCCCATACTTTGGATAGCCGTTGTTGGCTTTTAGCATAGCGGCTAGATGAAGTAAATTATAGGTCATAAAAGTGGTGTTTCGGTTGGTGAAATCGGAATTAAAACCTACTGGTGCCTCCATTTTTTCATTTTTCCATTCTGTATCGCCGTAGCTCGGCCCTGGTCCGACTTCACCCAACCAACCGGCGTCTGCTTGTGGAGGAATGCTGTATCCTATGTGTTGCAGCGCATACAGAATACCCATGGCACAATGCTTTACGCCATCTTCATTTCCTGTAATAAGACAACCGCCTGCTTTCCCGTAGAACAGGTACTGCCCTTTTTCATTGGTCTTGCCACTCATAGCATAGAGTCGTTCTATTAATTTTTGGGCCACTGAAGACTTTTCGCCAAGCCAAATTGGAGTTCCAATGATTAGAATATCTGCTTTTATGATTTTTTCAAACAGTTCAGGCCATTCGTCTTTTTCCCAATTGTGCGCTGTCATATCGGGATATACTCCACTTGCTACTTCATGGTCTACCAAACGAATGTCGTCTACTTTAACCTTTTCCTTTGTCATGATTTGTTTTGAGACATCCATCAACAAGCCAGTATGACTCACCTCTGGCGACTTTTTAAGCGTACAATTCACATACACTGCACTTAAATTACTAAAATCTGGATTTTTCATTGTCTGAGTTTTTTATTTTATTAAGTGGCTGGATAAATATCTGTTATAAATCCGACGACTATAACTGATTTGATGTTCCTCTAAGTTAGTCAAATTTTAGAGAAGTACGTTTTGCGACGTCCGTTTTACAAGAGCAGATTTTTATTTGATTTTGCATGCATTGTTAGCACAATAAGTATCACCAACAATTTTAGCCACTACCATTCCGAAGATAATGTGGCCTATTAAACTGCCCGTTACTGCGAGAATCATTGAGCCTTCCGCCTCTGGCATTGGCATCATCATTCCCATAATGGCCATCATAATTTGAGCAAAAACAAAAACAACAATTCCAAATACAGCTCCTTTTAACCATATATTATTGATTTTATCTTTAAAAATACAGAGATAGGTATAGCCAAAGGCGAATACAATTCCTATTATAAAGTGCATTATCCAACCCACAATAACAGGTAATCCTAACAGACCTGAAAGCATTTTGGGTGGTGACATTTTTGGCATTCCCATCATTGGGGCTACCAGCATTACCGCAGTCATTATGGCCGTGCCTATAAGTCCTGCTAAAATTGATTTTTGAATTTTTATATTCATCTTAATTCGTTTAAAGTGATTTTAATACGGCAAGTAGCATAGCACCACTAATTCTCTCTTTGTAATTAGGATTGCTATATTCAAAGAAAATTTTACCTTCTTTGTCAACCACCATTACTGATGGTACTGGCATAACCTCAGATGTTTTACCCTTTTGAGCTTTAGATGCAATATATCCTTTTAGCTCTTTTGGGGTTTGAAATGCAATTCCGATAGCTTGGATTAATTTTGCTTCAGGATCTGAAAACAGTTTGTAGTTAATACTATCTTTTTCTTCCGTAATTTTCAAATTTTGAAAATCATCTGGACTAATAGCTACAATTTGGTAACCTAATTCCACAATATCCGCTTCAATATCCACTAGTCCTGATAATTGCATATTGCAATACGGACACCAGCCACCGCGATAGAATACAAGTACAGTAGGCTGTGTACTTAGCACATCCTCTAACCTTACAGTTTCACCGTTTGCATCTTGCAAGATGGCGTTTGGTATGGATTCCCCAATGAGCAGCGGACTAATGTCTTCGGGGTTAGTTGGAATTTGAGCCATTGTTTTCAAGGTTAGTCCCATCATTATTAACAGTACAACTTGCCGTTTCATAATTTATTTCATTCGATTTAATTCCATTGGAATATGGATTTTTACTTCGTCTCCCACCACCATGGTGGCCGCCCAATCTCCTGTTCCAACACCATAATCGGTTCTGTCAATTGTAGTATTGATGTCTACACCTAAAATAATGGTGCCTTTCATCATAGGATGCTCCATTTCACCAGTTATTTTCATTGGTAACACAACATCTTTTGTTTTGTCTTTGATCGTCAATTTTCCGTAAATTAAATAATCCTTAGCAGATCTCTTTTCAAATTTAGTAGATTTAAAAGTCATTTTTGGATATGTGTTTGCATCAAAAAAGTCTTTTGACTGCAAATGCTGATCTCTTTTTTTATCATCGGTATTCACACTATTTATGGCGACCGTAAATTCAGCTTTACTTCCTTTTAGGTTTTTAGGGTCGAAATGAATTGTACCATCATATTCTGTAAACTTACCAAGAACTGATGAAAAGAAATGTTTGATTGAAAAATTGACAGAAGTATGCGATTTGTCAATTTTCCACATTGTGGCGTCTTGTGCATGAATAGATAGTGCACTAAAAACAATTAATACAACTGCGAATCCTAGTTTTTTAATTTTTGAAACCATTATTTAAGATTTAAAAGTTATAATAGCCAATACGAACTATCTATACCTTTATACCAATGCTTTCAAAAAATCACCCAAGTCAACTTACTTTTTTTAAATTTTCTTCTTTCTCTTTAATTTTTCTGATTTGCTCTACACACTTATGTTTTTGATTTTGAGTATTATGTCTTGTTGTGTAGCCATAATCTTTTTGAATGATTTCAATTGCTTTTTGTTTGAAAAATATATCGTGAAGCAGCCTGTTACAATGATCTGTAATTTTTAGTAGGTACGATTTTAGTTGCTCTATATAGGTTTTTTCATCTTCAATAGCTTCATTAATAGACAACAGAAAATCTAAAGATTGGATAGAGTCCATTTGTAATTCGTAGTTTGAATGCCTCAGTTTTTTAAACCATAAGTTTTTACAAATAGCATAAACATAAGTATCTATTGAGGCCGTAAGCTGAAACTGGTCTTGCCGGAGTTTTTCAACCAAAACAATCATGGCATCCTGAAAAAGGTCTTCGGCATCAGCCCGACTGCCGCTGTTGTTTTGCACGAACCTTGTTATTTTCTGAAAATTGTGTTGGTACAATTTTCCGAAGGCAAAGTTGTTTTCAGTTTTTAGGTCGATTAAAATGCTACTCATATGTCGTTTGTCGTAGTTTTTAAAAAATGCCTACAGTATTTTTTTATAAAAAGTTTACGAAGAGAACATTGAATTGTTTGCTAATTAAATGTAATCCTTAATAGAGTAACCATAAAGTATACTCATCATATAGTCGACATAAAGTCGGCATATAGTCGGTATATATATTCAAGAAATAATGAGAATGGTATTTTTAATAATTACTTTTCATATAGAAAGGAGACCATCTAACATGCAGATGATCCCCTTAAAATAATTATTATATATCGTTATTTATTACGAAAAAATAAATTCCTTACATCTTGCTCTCACCCGATTGATTCATCATCATCTCATGGTCGTATTTACAGCAACCTGGTAAATTATCGTAAGCCGTTTCGTCTCCGTCAACTTTTTCGGTATCATAACCAGATGCTGCTATAGCGTGATGAATAGCCATGGCATCTGTTTTGTCTTCGTCAAAAGAGATATCAATTTTCTTTTTATCAACGTCCCAGTTAGCGCTAGAAACGCCTTCTACACTATTAGCTGCTTTTTCGATAGTGGTTTTGCACATGCTACAGTTCCCTCTGACGCCAAAAGTTAGATTGGTCATTGCCATTTCATTTGACATCTCAATGTTCGACATTGCTGGTTCAGTTTCTTTTTTAGTTTCGTCTTTACAGCTTGTTAAACCGATTGTTGCTATAATAGCGACACTTAAAATTACTCTGTTCATTGTTTGAAAATTTAATGGTTATTTATTGATTTTTATTTATTCTATAACTTGTTTGACATCCCCACAGGTGAGCATGGCGTCGCCAAAATAAGGATTGTAAACTGTTTCTTCTGTACTTAACCAATACGCTCCTTTACTTTGATCGGCCATTGGACAAAATTGAAGGTATACCTTTTGATCTACCCCAAATCGTTCCGCAGCTGTTATCATATGGGATGAGAGGTGTTTAAAATGATTTCTTTGCGCTTTAATGTTTGAGGTATTCGACATGGAATTAGCTGCAGCTTTTAGTTCTTTTTCTACGCTCATCCATCGCTTATGAGCCTCAACATTTTTCAATTGTTTCATATCTACTTTGGATAGGTTTTCTAGCAGACGCTTTGATTCCGTAGTTACCTTTTTTGAATCATCCTTAACCAAGGCATCTTTTAAATTGATGTAGGTGTCAAAGACCGTTTTGAGTTGTTCTTGAAATGTTTCAGATACTTCTATACGTTGATTTTTATTAGAAGTGTCAATTTCCTTTTCAGGGTTGCTGGCATCCATGCCTAAATGCCCTTCGTGACCTGTAGACACTTTACCACCTGATTTATTCATCATGGATTTTTTCCCTTGCAGTTGTGCTGCGGCATCCACCGTAAAGGTGCCGTTGGTGACCACCTCATCACCAGGGCGTAAACCTTCTAATACCTCATAAGTGTCTCCGATTTTATTGCCTAAGGTGATTTCACGCATTTCAAAAATGGGTTGGTCTGGATTGGTTTTTACATAGACCACCGAGCGCTCTCCCGTCCAAAGCATAGCAGATGTTGGAATTGTTAAGGCCTCTTTATTATTTTGTTGAACCCCTTCAATTCTTCCAGAAACAAACATACCCGGTTTAAATACATCGCTCTGATTATTAAGTACCACTCGTAAACTTACTGTTCGTGTATTGGTATTTAAGGTCGGTTGAATAAAATCTACAGTTCCTTTATATACTTTATTTGGATTCGTGTTTGTTGTAACAGCAACTTCCTGTCCTTTTTTAAATAAGTCAATTTGGTTTTCATACACATCAAATTCTGCCCATACGGTATTGAGATTGGCTATCTTAAGTAGAGGCTGCCCTTGTTTGATGTAATCGCCTTGTTCTACTAATTTTTCAATTACTGTTCCTGAAACCGTTGCGTAAACAGGTACATTTTCTTTTACATTTCCTGATGCTTCAATCTGATTGATTTGACTATCTGAAAGTTTCCAAAGTTTTAGCTTATTTCGAACGGCATTGTACAAGGCTGGCTGTGACTCCTTCAATGAAGCGGCTGTTAGCAATTCTTGTTGGGCTGCATACAATTCTGGCGAATAAACGGTGGCTAATAATTGACCATTACGCACTTGTTCTCCTGTAGAATTGACATTTAGCCTTTCAATTCTTCCTGCAAAATAACTGACTTGCACCGTATTTGCTTCTTCGTTTTCGGTAATTTTACCTGATAATTTTACAAGATTGTCACCCTCAGTTCCTGTGCCAACTCTGCTAGTTTGAATATTAGCCAAGGCCATGGCATTTTCTGTTAATTTAAATTGGTCTGCCAATAAGCCATCGCTGCTAATTTCGGAAGGAATTAAATCCATACCACAAATGGGACAATCGCCAGATTCAGGTTGCATAATTTGTGGATGCATTGAGCAGGTCCACATTTGGTTATCTTCAGCAACAGCATCGTGATTATGAGTTGTTTCTGATTGTGATGCACCGCCAAAAAGTAACCAACCTAGAAGGATACCTACAGCGAGTAAACCAACATATATAAGAATTCTATTATTTTTCATTTTCTAAGCATTTAATCATAATTTTCATCTCTTTTACTTCTTCGCGTTGGGCTTTGATAATAGCATCTGCCAATTCTTTAACCTCTGGATCTTGGATATCTGCACGTTCACTGGTTAATATTGCAATGGAATGGTGCGGAATCATGGCTCTTAACCACAGCATATCGCCTATGATTGGCTTTTGTGCTCTTACCAAAGCTAAGGCAGCAACAAATAAAATAAGACTTCCCGCAAGAATGGCTATATTCTTTTTTGTGTTTTTATACATGTGTCTCATAAAAAACCACATGATGACTGCCATTGCAGCAATACCTAAACAAGTCATGTAGAAGCGCGTCAGGCTAAAATAAACATGGTCTATGCTATACGTATTGAGATACATGGTGATGTACATGGCCACAAATGAGCAAGCCAGCATTAAAAAGAATGTGGTGTACTTTCCTCTATTCGAGTTTGCTTTTGAATTTTCCATAAGTATTTGATTTAAAATAGTTAAACGTCAATTGATTTTAATCTCAAGGCGTTGGCAATAACGGACACGGAACTAAAACTCATGGCCAAAGCGGCAATCATTGGTGAGAGTAAAATTCCGAAGAATGGAAACAAAACACCTGCGGCAATAGGCACCCCTAAGGTGTTGTAGATGAGCGCAAAAAATAAATTCTGTTTGATATTCCGCATGACGGCATGACTCAAATTTCTCGCTTTTACTATTCCATGCAAGTCGCCTTTTACCAAGGTAATCATGGCGCTTTCAATGGCGACATCGGTTCCTGTTCCCATGGCAATACCGACATCGCTTTTTGCTAGTGCTGGTGAATCGTTAATGCCATCGCCTGCCATGGCAACCACTTTGCCGTCATTTTGAAGTTTTTCAACTTCCTTTAATTTGTCTTCTGGTAACATACTGGCTTTAAAATCGGCTAGATTTAACTCAGAAGCAACCGCCTGAGCCGTATCGTGATTATCGCCCGTGAGCATAATCACATCAATGCCTTTGTCTTGAAGTGCTTTAATAGCCTTGGCACTGGTCGCTTTTATTTTATCGCCTATCACCACATAACCAACAACTGTTTTATCTACGGAAAGATAGGATACGGTTTTACCTTGTTTTTGATAACTCGTCGCTTCCTCTTCCATTTTCGAAGAAATTTCAGCATTGGCATGAGCCATCATTTTCGGATTTCCTAGGGCTACTTTTTTGCTGTTTATTGTGGCTTCAACGCCTTTTCCAGTAACGGCACTAAAGTTTTCTGATTTTAATCCAGAATCTTCAGAATTCACATTCTGTTCTTTACCGTATTTCACAGTGGCTTCAGCCAAAGGATGCTCGCTGTTGCTGTTTATGGAAACGATATATTTAAGGACTTCTTTTTCATCAAAATCCACATTAAATGTTACTGTTTTTTCGACTGTGGGTTTGCCTTCGGTAATGGTTCCTGTTTTGTCTATAATTAAGGTATCAACCTTGTCCATCGTCTCAAGCGCCTCGGCATTCTTTATCAACACCCCGTTTTGAGCACCCTTGCCTACACCCACCATAACCGACATTGGTGTTGCTAAACCTAGGGCACATGGACAAGCGATAATTAACACCGCAATAGCATTTACAAAGGCATAAACATACACGGGTTCGGGTCCCCAAATTGCCCAAACGGCAAAAGTGATTAGAGAAATAATAACCACCACAGGCACAAAATATCCTGATACTTTATCGGCTACATTTTGAATGGGCGCAAGACTTCTACTGGCATCATTCACCATATGAATAATTTGATATAGCAAGGTATCGCTCCCTACTTTTTCGGCTTTCATTAGAAAGGACTGATTTCCATTAATTGTGCCACTACTTACCTTATCGTCTTTCGCTTTGTTCACAGGAATGGGCTCGCCCGTAATCATCGATTCATCAATTGTGGTTTCTCCTTCGGTAATAACCCCATCCACAGGGACTTTTTCGCCTGGTTTCACTTTTAAGATATCGTTT
>CAYMDB010000105.1:0-9413 GCA_964388865.1 uncultured Flavobacteriaceae bacterium | reverse complement strand
TCTAAATACAAGCATCAGGCTATACTGAAAATGGTTATTAGGATATACGGTTCCACGATTAGAATGATCTAAGGCAAATTTAGCCATACCTTGTGCTTTTAGGCCGATTGCTTGACCACGGTCAAACCAAAACTGAACACCACCACCGGCATTTAATGAGATGTTAGTATCGTCTAAAAAGAATAATCCAAGACCTGCACTACCGTAAAAATCAATCCACTCTGTTCGTGGTAAAAGGTATTCACCAAAATAGTATTTTAAGCCTGTGTCTACAGAAAAATATGTTAGATCGTCCTCTGGAGGACCAGCATCAACGCGACCATTCTTTTTGATACCATTTAAACTGGCTGCGACTTCAATAGAAAATAAATCAAACCATTTGGCTTCGATACTTGCTGAAATTGGAAATTTATAAGCCCAGTCTCCGGGACTTTCAAATGGATTCTTAGAGCCTAATGAGTTTATGGTGTTCACCCCCACGGACAATAACAGTTCATCTTGTCGGATTGACCGTTCAGACTGAGCAGCTATTGTTAAAGTAAAGCAAGACAACAGAAGTGCTGTAAATATGTTTTTCATTTGTTACGGAATTAATAAACAATATCTTTAATGGCATCAAAAATAGTATTTTATGTGTAAAATACGTTATTTCTCTAGTATAAATATTTTTTTAAAGGCATGTTGGCGATAAGATGGGTTAAAAAGTAACAGATGTATGCGGTGTGTCGTGAATTTATAGCTCTGTTTTAAAGGAGTAAGAATGGTTCTATAAAACCGCTGATCTCTATATTTTTGGTGACTTCTGCCATAACGAATCATGCTTTTATCGCTTTCGATTTCAGAAAATTCTTTAAAGTAGAGTTTTGCGCATTGTAAATAGCTTCGGCCATAGCGATGCATTAAGAGTTCTGCTATTAAATGGTTTTTAGTAAACACCTTTAGGCAAAGGCTATCGTATAAGTATTTGAAATGTATACTTTTATAATAAAAACCTAAATCATTAATTTGCCAAGCTAAAATGTGATGCAAAGTGGTGTAATATTCGTTTGGGATAGGGATGTCTTTCCTCAACACTTTGGTTTTTAAAACGTCTTCTACATCAATGCAATGGCGTTGGTCTGGGGTTAGGAGTTCATTGTGCAACTCTACCGCTGCTAGGCGCTTCTTAGAGATGAGGCGGTCTAGATGTCTAAAACCAGTATTCTCGTAGGCAAAGCCAAAGGTTTCAGAATATTCCTGTTGTTTTAACAGGTTAAAAGCCTGGTGAATTTGCGCTTTAGAAATTAAAATATCAATATCACCTACCATACGCTCTGCAAGGTCTTCTAGGCAGCCGTGAGCTAATAAGGCAGCTCCTTTTAGAAAGACGTGCTCAATTTGATGAGCGTTTAAGAGTTGAGAAATCGAGTGCATCTGCTCTAATAAAGCGTTATTCCTATTTCTGTTAATGGCTGAAAGCTTTTCTAAATAGGTATTGAGGTCCTTAGGCAACAGCGACAGTAATTGTTTAGATTTTAAGCGGCAGTATATAGCGGGTAAAACCAAGTGCTCACTTCCAACAACCACAATGGCGTCCCAATCAAAACCAGGATCGCTTAGGCTGCGCTTTAAGTCCTGATGCGGTATTTGGAAACTCAGGATGTCTGCAATATGTTGGAAGGTTTTGGCGCGTTGCCCCATGGTGCATGGAATTAAAGCACGAATATAGGATTTTATTGCGGCTTTTTAAACGTTTTGAATAATTCGGAAACCGTTTGGATCATTGTTTGGGTATCGCTGTAAGTTAAGCGGTAAAAGTGTAAAGTTTCGAGCCAATTTATAAACTGTTTGGCATGTAATGGATTTGGGGATAACCAGGACTCTGGAATTAGGGTTTCCAAGACCGTTTTTATAGAAACAGATTCTAATAGCGTTTCGGCTTTAGGGGTGTAGTTTACTAAAATAATAGCTTTACAGGGGTAGTGGCTTTTTTTTGGTGTAGGACGAGGCACATATTTAATTGGCCCCTTGGAGGTCTTAAAATTTACCGCTGGTAGCTCTTCAAAATTAGAAATGAGGGGTTGCAACAGATCGAAGGCTCCTTTTTTAATGGATAGGGCCAAAGGATTATGGTAAATACACTGATTTTCTGAAAGCAAAGGAGAGACATCATCCGCAAGTAGATCAAAACCGTGCGCTGTTAGCAGGGCGCATAAGGTACTTTTACCTTTACCCGATTCTCCGACAAAAAGCATTGACGCATGCCCGTCTGTTATGGTAGAGCCGTGAAAGGTCCCAATCCAATCGGTTTCTGGTTTGTTGTGCAAATCACAAAGGAGGTGCATGATAAATTTTCCTTGAATTTGATGGTAGTCTTTTTTAAGAGCTTGACTCAATAGTTTTTTGTCTTTAAAAAGGTATAAATAGGCCTCTTTTTGGTAAATAACAAAGCTTGTATCGACGTTATGTGCTGTTGCAGGCAGCGACAGATGGGCTATGGCGGGATGAATAATCTGCAAAACGAGTTCAGAGTCTACATTAACTGCAAATGTTTTGGTGCCAATTTTGTAATGCTTTAGGATGGGGTGGCTTAAGGGGTCTTGAACGCTTGATGCTAATGGTGTTTGGGCACTAACTTGATTACAATGGTTAAGGTAGTGTTGTATGGTATCCATTAAAGCCTCTATGTCTGTATTTGCATCTTCTTCCGCTATGGTGGTCTTGAAATGCGATACACTATCAGCGCTAAAATAGCTTTCTAATAATAATTTAAATTCGGTACTGACAACACTGTAGGTATTTGAGTTACCAAACCACAGTAGCCAATAAGCTTCAAAGCAAGCTTTGAAGGTTGGTACTAAAGTGGATTTCAAATTAAAATTTCAAATTAATTAAAAGGATTACCACCAGGATCTGGCGCTGATGAATTTTGCGCGCTCATTGGATTTAAAATCACAAAGGTTCCTACGGCAGTCAAGGCTGCGTATTTGCCCATTTTTTTAATGGCATCTTTACGT
Source organism: uncultured Flavobacteriaceae bacterium (assembly GCA_964388865.1). Taxonomy (GTDB): domain Bacteria; phylum Bacteroidota; class Bacteroidia; order Flavobacteriales; family Flavobacteriaceae; genus Winogradskyella. Next base: position 6,417 of record CAYMDB010000105.1, on the reverse strand, counting down.
GTGATTTTATCTTGGTTGTTTTGTTGTGTCATGACTATTGACTAAATTTTAGTTCAAAAATAATAAAATAATTTTTTTATATAGGTAATACTACTAAAAGGTTTACGATAATAAAGCACTCAAAACTAATCGACCCAGTCATTAGGTTAACCTATTGTTTAAATTTCCTAACGTACCATCCATTCTTATCGTTGAATAATAGTTTTTGCTCATATTTTTTTGATGCTACGGCTTTAATAATTTAAGCGACGCAGCGAATCTTTTATTGACTCCGCTAATTCTTAGGTTCTAATGTCTTCTCCAAACGCTTGCATCTCTCTGTTGCGTTTTAGTTTTAAATGTATTTGCAGCGCATCACTTCCTTTTTATTAAGGTACCGTCTTATGAATGAATGACCCTTAACGTAATATTTTAGCTACTCTTTAGCGTTTTGAAGGCTAATTTGGTCTTTTTTTTATACAAAGCTGGTTTTAACGCCAGATAACTTTTTGTGTTTTGTTTTGTGTTTTATTTTCTAGTTGTACCACATATACTCCTGCGCTTAGGCTGCTCATATCTATGGTTTGGGTTTGGTTGGAAGCTCTTAGTTGCGCTGTGTTAACCAAGCGACCTTCTAAATCATAAATCCTAGCCCTTGTGGTTTCTGTTAAGTTGCCTGTGATGGTTAGTGTTCTTGCGTTATAATTGGTATAGATTTGTAACTTATCTAAACTTGCTTTTGTTGTTGACAAGGCTGCATCTGTAAATCTTAAGAAGAAGCGTCCTGTACCACTTAAGTTGACATTGGGTGTTAGGGTGTAGTCTCCGTTATTTAGAAGGGTAAAGGTATTATTGGCGTTATCTTCTAAATAGACTTCTACTGTGCTTGGGAGGCTGATTTCTGTGATGCTAAAGGTGATTTGTTCTCCGGCGCTTGCTTTTACCCCAAGTGGAATTGTGGTATCTGTTAAATCTGCTGGATTTAAAGCTTGCAGGGCTAGTGGTAGTTCTGACTCGCCAGCTACGGTTTTTGAGTAAAGGGCGAAGTTAGGCATTGCCCCTAAGACCTTTCCATCATAGCCGTGGTCTAAGGCGAGGGTTGCATGATCGTTAAAATAAAATTGTGTACCGCAACTTTTCGTTGCCGTAGCAGCTTTAATTTTTACAAAGGTTAATACGGTGGCATCACGACCTGGAATAAAATCGTCGCTAGACCCTATTGTTCTAATCGAAGGATTGAAGATAAAATTACCACCACCAAATGAGGATAAATTGGGTGTTGCAGCGACTAAAAAGCCTTGGCCTGGGGCTATTAATTTTCCACTTGCATTGGCAGAAGTAATGACATCCCAACCATTGATTCCATTACTATCGTTAGCGTTACCATCATAACCATAGAGCCCTGAGCCCGTTGCTAATAAATCTATATTTTTATCGTCGTCGGATGGATCTGGAGTACCCTTATCGTCTATTACATAATTTAATAACAACTCGGCATCAATATAGGAAGGAAAGGGATTTCCAATGAGGTTCCAATCGGGGAAGCTATTCTCACTTGAATATAATAAACTCACATCTAAGGACTCTACTCTTAGGTTTCCTGAAAACGTTAAGGTGGTTCCGGAGCCTGAAGCCTCGGGGTCATCAATAGCGGCTGCTCTAAAACCTCTTCCTATGGTTAAATCTCTTGATTGGTCGCTTGTGTAATTTAGATAAGTGCCAGTACCTTTGTCGAAAGGTCCAAACAAGTACGTGGTGGGATTTGTAGCGTTATTGTTAAATAATGCTGCGGCGTTACCCGGTGTATTTAAAAAATTACTCCATGTTTGATTTTCGAAGGGTGGCGCAATGAGATCGTTGCCATTAGTGTTGCTATTGACGAAGCGTTTGTAGTTGAGTTTGCCTGCTACTACTGTACTACCGCCACCATTATTAGTGGTTGGTGTTCCGTTAAAAATGAAACTTGAATAGCTGTTTGATTGCGAGTCTAAGGTTAAATTATCGACCACGGTCAGAGTTACGTCTGTGTCAACAGTTAAACTTGCGCCTGGATTTACAATGACATTATAAATAATTACATCATCTATTAGAATGGCATCGCCTGATTCTATGACAATAGCATCAGTGGAACTGGAAGGATTGTTTGGGCCGCTCGGGACGTCTGGCAGCCAAGAGCCATTAAATGTGTACGTAGTTTGAGAAGGTAAACCAACAACATTGAATGAACTAGAATTAAATGCATCTGGAAGTATAAAAGAAAAATCTTGCGCTTCTAGTGTTACAGACGTGCTCTCTGTAGTAAAAATAAGATCACTAAATGTACTTATACCGTCTATTGTTATAACGGTATCAGTTGATGAAGTGAATAAAGAACTTTCATTTGCAGTAATTACTATGTCTACGCCAGAAGCACCAATATCCACATTTTTATTAATATCCGTGAAGCCTACTTTAACCGCGGGTGTCATTATAGCACCCAAAGCAACATCGGAAGGTTGCGTTAAAAATGTTAATTGCGTTGCGATAACATCAACCGTGAAATCGTTGCTAGTAACATCAGCAGCAAAGGGGCTTAAAAACTCACTACTTGTCGCTGGGATAGCAGTTTCGGTTTCAAAACCACTAGTTGTTGCATCAATTTTAAAGGCTAGTTTACTGTTATCCACTAGGTCTCCAGTGGTTTTGAAATACATTCCAACCGTAATAGTTTGGGAAGTGCCGCTTGCAATATCTAAATTACCTGATGCTATTGAAATGTCTATAGATGTTTCTGCTACGTTGTAACTTATGATTACAGAGCTTCCATTATTTTTTAGAGTTACACCTTCAATGGTTGTAGCCCAATCTGCCGTATTGTTGGCTGCGGGTGTTAGTTTTATCTTGGTTACCTTCGTTGGAAAGGCATCCCCGCTCCCTGAATCTGTAATTACAAAGCTAAAGACATCAACCGCGTCGCCTTGGGTGACATTTAAAGAACTTATGCTGGTTCCTGTTATTTGAGTTCCCGGATCTGTGACTGAGGAATCTGTATCCTGCCCAAACCCTAAGCTGCTGATTAAAAAGGCGATAAATAAAATGTAAAAATTCTTCATAAGTTAAATTTTTTTAAATAGTTGAGTGCCTTAGTTCTTTTAAACCTCTACTTTTTAAACTTCAAAAGCAGTTTTGTTTTTAACTTAAACGCATTTTAAACCCTTGTTAATCAGGTTTTTAAAATTTATAGCACGCTAAATTGGCGATTAAAGGCATGGCAAATATAATAAATTGGATATATATTTGAGGTACAAAGTATTAAGTTTTTTTGATTGAGGCCCTTCTTCCGTCTTCCCAAAGGGAAAAAACTTTTAAGGAAATAGTGAAAGTCATGTAAAAAAAAGAGGTGAGACGGTGAGAGGTGAGACTGTGAGTGGTGAGTAGTGAGAGTTATTGATACAAATACGCAGTCGAATTACGTTGTACTTGTTGTACTTGTTTTTCGACTGCGCTTTGTATGGTAGTGGTATTGATTTCACGACTACCTCCTTGGTCTGAGCCTTAAGGTTTTCTTATTGTAGTTCTATCAATTGCAGGGCATTATAGGATCCGTTTTTGAGTGGATACTGAATACCGTTGATGTTTTGAAAGAACGCTACTTTAAGAAAATAATAGCTGTGACCTGTTCCTGTCGCAGGGGCTGCTGGGGTTAGGGCTACAGTAGTGGCTATACCGTTAATGGGTAGGTTCACACTGTTGCTAAACTGCAGGTCTGCGATTTCAGTGGTTAAATCTAGGTTCAGGAATGCCGCCGTTAAGGTAACGTGCGTTGCTCCTTCGGGAAGACTTAGCTGCTGATTGGGAATGAAGTCTGCAATCACAATTTCGCCTGAAGCTATGTCTAGGACATATTGTGCCGCTAGGACGCTATCTAAGGTTGATTTGCGATTGAAGTTGAAGCCCTTTAGTAAGGCTATTCCGGCAGGGTTTGCTAGTCCGGCCACCACATTCCGTTCCCCTCGAGCTGAGGCGAGGTCTTCATTTTTCACCTGATTCATTACCTTTGTGAGTCGTGAGGTTACTCTGCTATCTTTGGCATCTATCATAAGGCTATTAATAGCTCTTCTGATGGTTTTACCGCTGGTTGCAGCGGCTCCAAATTCACTGAGATTTTCTCGTGTTCTCGCGTAATTAGGGTCGTTTAAAATACGGTTTCTGTTTACACCGCCTTTTCTGCGCATGTATTGACCGTCTTCTGCTTTGTAGAAGGTCACTTCTCCGAGTGTTCCTTCAACTTCAAATAGGCTTTTGTATTTTGCCATAATAAAATTTATTGTGTGAATGTTTTTTGTTTATACATCCACTGATTACACATACATTTTGATGCGGCTTAAACGATCGTTTTTATCCTGTGCACCGGACTCCAATTTTCGTTGTCTGACCTTCATCTGAAGCAATATTAAAGCATAAAAACAGGCTGATTTTTTTTTGGTCTGGTTTGGTCGTTTTTCGGGTTAAGATTCCTGTTTTCAGGTTTTTATTACTGTTTTGAGTTCGTTTGTGCCGTTTTCTTCCTAGTTATGGCTGTAACTTTCTAAAATTTAAACGTTTATAAGAATTTAAGTCGAAGTGGACACGGGCTGGTTGTGAGGATGGGTTTTCATAGGGTATCCATAGGGTATCCATAGGGCATCTGTAGGGTATCTATAGGATTGCTATTGGGGGTTTGCGCATTTGATATTTGTGACCTCTGGTTTATGTTGGTAGTTTACTGTTTTTGTGTTTGTGAAGGAAGGTATTGCGCACTCTTGTGGATCGGTATATGGACTTTGGTGTAAGGATTGATTTGTGCTGGATTGTGTTGGCTGCTGCGTTATGGGATTTATGCTGATTGATGCACTCCCAGCGCTTTTAAGACTGATTCTTCATTTAGCATGAAAAATTTACAATAGGCTTTGATGCTGATGTAGCGTTTTTTTGGCAGGTTGTACTCTTCGCGAATCATGCGCATGATGTTAAGGGCTTCTTTTTCTGAAACCTTGTTAAGCGTTTGTATGTCCTGACGGTCTATATAAAGACGCATGTTGCTTCACCTATTATTAAATTAACTATCGCTAGTTTAGCCTTTTAGAGGGCTCCCGTTTCAATTTACTACTAATATTTCTGGTAGTCTGATTATAGTCTTAGTTATTCGATAAAAGGTATAATTTTGTAAGAATATTAGAAAACAAATGTACTTATCCTTTTGAATAACAGGGCGTACCTCTTTGAAAAACGTTTCATGGTTCGATGCAGGTAGGACAAAGATCCTTTTTGCGCACTTTTGTTATGTTTTTTATACTCAATTAGAATGGTGTATGTCGACATTTTAATCGACTTGTAGATGCGTTTCACTACTTGTAAAAGTTTTTTAACATTCTACACCTTATTTAATTCGATTTTATGGTTTTTTATCTTTCAACAGTTTAAGTTTACGCCATACGTCTTCTTTCGTTTTTGAACAGAAATCGCAATAGAGATTAACGCTGACATACCGCTTTTTTGGTAGACCATAATCTTCTCTAATATCTCGCATGATTGTTAATGCCCCTTTTTTAGAGACTTCTTCTAAATATTCAATGTCTTGGCGATAAAGATTAAGTTTCATAATTTATAGATTTTAATTTTATATGATTTTGATGATTAATTTTAATGAGTTCATCCTCTTAAATTTGGTGATTAAAACAAAGTTCTTTCAATAGTAATTAACTTATTTTATTCAGCCTATTTTCCTGATTCTTTTGCATTGATTTGCTGTATTTTACCACGATTTACATTGTTAAATTTGTTGATTAAATTCAACTTTAAGACAAAGAAAAGGCATTGATTTTATTTTTGCTGTGACATGGTTTTTGGTACGTTTTGAAAAAATTTTTTTAGTGGCTCGGGATGCTCTGCTGATTTAATGATTATTTTTTGGCAATTTATGGCTATTCAGGTTTTTGGTTTATAAACTTTGTTTATATAGATTTTTGTGTTGGAAGCTGGAAGTTTTTAGAAGGCATTAGGGATTAGGTCCCATCTTCCCCCTGCCTCTCGGCAGACAAGTCTTTCCTCCGGGAAGAAACTTTTTAGTAAATAGTGAAATTTATGTAAAAAAAGAGGGTTAGTGGTTAGTGTTGAGGTTAGTGGTTAGTAATTGAGGTATAAGGTATTAGGGATGAGTCTTGAGCACCGATGGCGCTTAAAACTTTGATTTGCTTTACCTTGCTTTTTATTTCTAGCGGACCGAATTTGGGCTTCTGGCATGGGCTGAAAAGGGTTTAGGTTTGTTATTATTCTTATTATTCAGACCTAAGACCTAGGACCAAAAACCTAGGACCTCAGACCTCAGACCTCAAACCTCAGGTTTCATTGCTTTTCCTGAATAGTTTTCCGCGCAAAGGCGCTGAGCCGCAAAGAATTTAGGTTTGTTATTATCTTTAT
>CAYMDB010000104.1:0-9421 GCA_964388865.1 uncultured Flavobacteriaceae bacterium | reverse complement strand
CATCTTCGCCGGGTGAACCGTGAATCGCATTAAACACGCAATCAAAAGTGATTTTTTCAGAATTTACCGTTACAGAAAAATCATTTTTGTCTATCGGGTATTCCTGTCCAGATTCGTTGACATAAACCCATTTGTTTTCAAAAATATGAATAGCATAGGGACTATATTGTGTTCTATCTAAATTGTGATATACCACAGCACCACTCTTAAGTGAAATTTTATATTCACTAGAGTAGCCTCCCATAATGATTGCGATAGTCTTCGTCATGCGTAATGATTAATAATGTTGCGTAAATGTATTCATTTTTCGAATATCCCAAATCGAAATTTGATACGTATATTAGTTTTAATACGTTATAACGTTGTATAATTTATTAGTTTTGTCATTTTACATTTCTAACTATGAGTTTTGTTAAGTTTCTTATCAGTAAAGTCTTTTTTAAACAACTAGCACTGGCCATTGTGGCCGTTGTGGTTTTAGTTTTTATTACCTTAAAATGGTTAAATGTGACCACTAATCACGGTGAATTTGTAAAAGTGCCAGATTTAAAAGGGAAATCTTTAGAGACAGCTGAAATTGAATTGAAGGATCATGATTTAACATGGAAACTTCAAGATTCTGCAAACTACAATCCTAATTACCCGAAGTTTTCGGTGATTGAACAAAATCCTAAAGCCGGCTCTGAGGTCAAGGAAAAAAGAAAAATTTATTTAATTTTAAATCCTTCTGGATATCGTAAAGTTGAGGTACCAAATGTACTTAAGCATACTTTAAGACAAGCAAAACCACAATTGGAAGCTTTAGAATTTCAAATTGGTAAAATCACCTATGAAGACGCCATTGGAGAAGGAGTGATGTCTATGGCTCACAACGGCCAGCCTTTACAACCTGGAACATTATTACCCTTAACTTCTAAGATCGACTTGGTAATAGGTAATGGTAAACTTTAACTTAAAATCATGCCAAATATTACTGATGCTTCAGAACCTGAAGACGAACTTTACGAACATTACGCCTTTATCGTAAAAAAAGGACAACAAGCACTTCGTATTGATAAGTACCTTATGAATTTTGTTGAAAATGCCACCCGAAATAAAATTCAGGCCGCAGCAAAAGACGGGTCTGTTTTTGTGAATGGTACTCCCGTAAAATCGAACTATAAGGTAAAACCAAATGATGTGATTACGGTAAAGTTTGAGCATCCTCCGCACGAGCACTTGTTGGTTGCTGAAGATATTCCGATTGACCTAGTTTATGAAGATGCTGAGGTGTTGGTTGTCAATAAACCAGCCGGTATGGTGGTGCATCCTGGTCATGGCAACTATTCTGGAACCTTGATTAATGCCTTGATTTTTCATTTTGAAAACTTGCCAAATAATTCAAGCAATCGTCCAGGCTTGGTGCATCGTATAGATAAAGACACCAGCGGGTTGTTAGTGATAGCAAAGACGGAACACGCGATGGCGCATCTCTCAAATCAGTTTGCTGAAAAAACCAGCGAGCGCGAGTATGTGGCTTTAGTTTGGGGCAATATGGAAGAAGATGAGGGTACTATTGAGGGTCATATAGGACGGCATCCGAAGAACCGACTGCAAAATACCGTGTTTGAGGGTGACGATATAGACAAAGGGAAACCTGCAATAACGCATTACAAAGTTATTGAACGATTAGGCTATGTTACTTTGGTAAGTTGTAAGCTTGAAACCGGCAGAACGCATCAAATACGTGTACACATGAAACACATTGGCCATACCTTATTTAACGATGAGCGCTATGGTGGGGAAAGAATTTTAAAGGGAACTACCTTTACCAAATACAAGCAATTTGTAGACAACTGTTTTAAAATTTTACCACGACAGGCCTTACACGCCAAAACACTTGGATTTGAGCATCCAACAACGGGTGAGTTTTTAAGATTTGAGTCAGAAATCCCTGAAGATATTGCCCAATGTATTGAGAAATGGAGGCATTACGCCAAGCACGCCAATGACTAAATTACCTTGAAATTAGGAATCTCTAAAGCTAATTTATTACCATTATTTTAATAGAATGTCGGGTTGAGGGCAGTTGAAACCATATTGATGCAATACAACAACATTTCAGCCTAACTTTTTAAAATAGAAAGTCATTATATCACTATCAAGATTAGTTTTTACAAATATTTGAAACTCTTTCAATTCCATTGTATTTTTACAACTATAATATAATCTGTTTAATCTATAATAGTTACCCTTTTAAAGGGCAAGTCATATGAAACTCGTATTATCTCCAGCTAAATCTTTAGATTTTGAATCGAAGTTACCAACCACAAAAACTACAGAAAGTTGTTTTTTGGAGGAAGCAGAACGCTTGAATAAGTTGTTAAAGAAGAAGTCGGCAAAAGATTTAACCAAACTGATGAGCATTTCAGATAGTTTAGGCCAATTAAATTATGAGCGCAACCAAGAATGGGAATTACCATTTACCAAAGATAATGCGAGGCAAGCTATTTACGCCTTTAGTGGTGATGTTTATCGTGGCATTGATGCTTATACCATCGACACCAAAAAACTAGATAAAGTTGAAAATACGGTTAGAATTATTTCAGGTTTATACGGCATCTTAAAACCTTTAGACTTAATGCAGCCTTACCGTTTAGAGATGGGTACAAAAATGCCTGTCGGAAAAAACAAAAACTTGTATGAGTTTTGGCAAAAGAAAGTAACCCAAGCACTGAATGAAGATTTAGAAGACGATGAATTATTTCTAAACTTGGCGAGTAATGAATACTTTAAAGCTATTGATACCAAAGCCCTAAAAGTGCCTGTGATTAATGTGGCTTTTAAAGAATTTAAAAACGGAACCTATAAAATAATTGCCATTTATGCTAAAGTGGCGCGTGGATTAATGACGCGATATATCATTGACACCGACGCCAAAACTGTGGAAGATGTTAAAGGTTTTAATTACGACAATTATGGCTTTAGTGAAGAATTGTCTTCTGAAAATGAGCTAGTTTTCACAAGATAGTACCTATCTTTGTCTAATTAACTTATACTTATGTATTATTATATAATTGTTGCCTTTCAAGCGTATTGTATCTATCACGCTTATAAAAATCGAAAGCCCTATTATTGGTATTTCCTCATTTTGTTTATTCCAGTTTTGGGATCCATATTTTACATCATAACTCAGGTTTATAATAAGAATGATGCTGAAAAGATTCAAAGTGAAGTGACTTCAATCAACAATCCTACCAAGAAAATAAAGGATTTAGAGCAAAAGATTGAATTTGCAGATACTTATACCAATCGTATTGCATTAGCAGACGCTTATTATCAAAATTTCGATATACCAAATGCGGTGGTAAACTACAAAAAAACCCTTGAGGATACGGTTCAAGACGAGATTTATGCCAGAGAGCAACTTGTATTGTGTTATTTCCAGATGAAAGACTACGAAGCTGTTATTGAGCATTCCGAAATCATAAAGCCAAAATCCACATTTAGAGGTTCTAAACAGCAATTTTGTTACGGAATGGCACTGAAAGAACTAGGCAAGGTTGAAGACGCTGAGGCAGAATTAAAGCAAATAGATAGGCCTTACTCTAACTATGCAGAACGCTTAGGCCTTGCTAATTTTTACATCGAAAATAATAAAAGTGAAGAGGGTAAAGCACTGTTGGAAGAAATTTCATTAGAATCTAAAATTATGACCAAACCCAACCAAAAACTTTATAGAAGTACAATTACTGAAGTTGAACGTTTATTAAATGTGGTTTAATGAGATCTTTAGTGCGTTCTAGGCAATGAATAAAGAAGACATTAATGATTCTAGATTTTTTTAAAAGTTTAAATCACTTCAATAAATAGAACAGCGTTAACCAAATTGGAATGAGAACAATCAATATTTGTCTGATAGAAAAGTTTTGCAATAGTTTTATATTTAGGCTTCTAAAAGTTAAAAACACATTGGGTAATGTATTTTTGTTTTATATTACTTATCAACATTAAAAAGAAAAAATAGAAATGTTAAATATTTTGATCCCAAAAAATACCACAAAATTTACAAATAGCATGATTATCAATACTTAAGAACTGTTACTCACCTAGCTAAATTCTCTAAAACTTCTAGTTAAAAATGTTCTCCATGTTCCAATGAACAATAGAATAGAGCTTTTGATCTATGACTATCCAATAGAGAATTTTCAAAGAAATACAATTGCTAAAAGTCGGTCTGGCTCATTGTAATAGCTTAGGACAAATCGTGTCTAAAATACCCAATGTTAATCATAATTCATGTTGTGTAGTTTTAGACTCAGATTTAATTTTTCGGGAATTAAAGAGTTCAATTTTAATGAGAAATATCATTTTTCTAATGTTCAATAAGCACTAGTTTTAACACAACAAACAAGATTTATAGCAATGATTAAAATTATACGCGGCGATAAAGATTGGAATGCCCAATTAGTAAGTTTTAAAAACAAAGATTTTTATCACACTTACTATTACCATTGTCTTTCTAAAAAAGAAGGTGAAACTCCTGTGCTTATTACCTACATTCAAGATAAGGTCACTATAGCTATTCCTCTACTTATTAGGGCTATAAAAAATTCCGATTATAAAGATGCTGTATCAGTGTACGGTTATTGCGGCGTATTGTCTTCAAATTTAAATGAAGATTTTGATATTGAAAATTTTCACAAAGAAATTCACGATTTTTTTTATGAGAATAAAATTGTTTCGGTGTTTTCTCGGCTCCATCCTTTTTTAAAAGATGAGGAGACCATTCTATGCGGACTGGGAGACATTATAACACTCGGAAAAGTTGTTTATTTGGACTTAACACAAACTTTAGAAAACCAAAGAGCTAATTTTAATAGGAGATTAAAAACATATTTAAACAAATCTAGGAAATTGTGCACAGTTATTGATGCGAGTTCAGACGCAGAGATTCATGAGTTTATCCGTTTGTATCATGAAACCATGAAACGTGTTGATGCTGTAGATTATTTCTTTTTTGATGATGCTTACTTTTATAAATTACTATCCTCTAATGATTTTGAAGCCAATCTAAAGTTGTGTGTCCACAATGAAACAAACACTATATTAGGTGGTGCCATTTTTATTAAAAAAGGAAGTATTGTTCAATATCATTTGTCTGGTCGTAATGCCAAAGATTTCAATGTAGATCCCATTAAGCTTTTGTTAGACACCATGCGTATCGAGGCTACAGAACAAGGGTATACCTATTTTAATCTAGGTGGTGGAAGAGGTAGTAATGAGGACTCACTTTTTAGATTTAAAAGTGGCTTTTCAAAAGACTTTAAGGAGTTTAAGATATGGAAGTATGTTGTTAATGAAACAGTTTATGATGAACTCGTCGAAAATTACTTTGAAGATCATTCCGACTTAAGTTTAGAAAACGTGTCCTTTTTCCCGGCATATCGCGCAATGACGTCAGAGCCAAAGTGATTTCATATCTAAAAATTATTTGATACGAAGTAAATTTATAAAAACTTAAAACTTTTAAAATGTCATCGATTTCTTGAAATAATCACCAAGCTTATCATTATAATTTTAGGTCGCTCTTAAATTCAGAAATCATGAAAAAAGCATTACAAATAGGCAATGGACTCGCGCTGGGATCAACTGTTTTTATTAATTACTTGTCAAACACAGGTCTTCTAAATAATACGACAATCGGCGAGGTGTCTCGTAACTACAAAACCTTATTTACACCAGCTGGTTATACTTTTGCCATTTGGGGCATTATTTATTTGCTATTACTTAGTTTTGTTCTTTATCAAGGTCGAAGTTTGTTTATATTCATAAATCGTGATGATACTTTTGTTCTCAAAACAGGTTGGTGGTTCATCATCTCTTGTGTATTTAATGGTCTCTGGGTTTTTGCCTGGATATATGGTTACACAGGTTTATCCTGCATTTTTATATTCTTGTTACTAGCGTCTCTACTAAAAATTGTGATGAATAATCGCATGGAATTAGACGATGAGCCGCTCCCAATTCTCTTGTTTGTCTGGTGGCCATTTGTAATTTACAGCGGTTGGGTTACTGTGGCAAGTATTGCTAACGTTTCAGCATATTTAGTTAAGATAGGTTGGAATGGTTTTGGTCTTGACGATTTTACCTGGACAGCCATACTTATTGCGCTTACGGTAAGACTCAATCAGTACATGATTAGGAAGCGCAATATGCGCGAATTTGCACTCGTTGGGGCATGGGCACTCATTGGTATTGGCGTTGCAAATAGTACCTCAAACGAGGGCATTATGTATTTTGCATTTGCAGGGGCTTCAGTCTTGTTAATTAGCACCGCTATTCATGGTTATAAAAATCGAGCAACCAATGCCTTTGTAAAATATGAGCAGTGGAAAAATTCAAGAGTTTCACAATAAGTAAAGAATAAAGCCATCACCCCATAAATTAAATGTAACTTTACGCCAAATTAAAGGAGTGACCCGATTTAATAGAGTTTACTTCGTAAACTTTATATATGTCATTTAAATCACTAGGCCTATCTGAGCCCCTACTTAAAGCAATTAGTAAAAAAGGATATAAAACACCTTCACCTATACAATCAAAAGCAATTCCACCTATACTAGAGGGAAAAGATGTCTTAGCATCTGCACAAACCGGAACAGGAAAAACAGCAGGGTTTACCTTGCCTTTACTACATTTATTATCTGAAAATCCTAAAGAAAAGTGCAGACCCATAAGAGCTTTGATTCTCACTCCAACACGAGAGTTAGCGGCTCAGGTCTATGCAAATGTTAAGGAATACGGTGAGTTTTTAAACATAAAAAGCGCTGTTATTTTTGGAGGGGTTAACCAAAATTCACAAGCCGCAACTATAAGACGAGGCATCGATGTTTTAGTGGCAACCCCTGGTCGATTACGAGACTTGGAAAATCAGGGCTTATTGTCTCTAAAGCGTGTGGAGATTTTTGTCTTAGACGAAGCCGACCGTATGTTAGATATGGGTTTTTTACGCGATATTGAACGCGTCATGAAATTAATGCCAGATAAGCGACAAAACTTAATGTTTTCAGCGACCTTCTCTAAGGATATTAAAAAATTGGCCTACACTATTCTGAAGAATCCTGCTCAGGTTGAAGCGACTCCAGAAAATACGGCTGTTGAAATAATTGAACAAAAAGCGTACAGAGTTGCTAAAGGCAAAAAAACTGGTCTTATTATAAAATTAATTTCGGAAGGCAATTGGAGGCAAGTTTTAGTGTTTACAAGAACAAAACACGGAGCCAATAAATTGTGCAAAAACATGATAAGTGAAGGCATAACCGCTGTTGCCATTCACGGAAATAAGAGTCAAGGGGCACGAACAAAAGCTTTAGCCGGATTTAAAAACGGAACCGTAAATGTTTTAGTAGCCACAGATATTGCGGCTAGAGGTTTAGATATCCCATTATTACCGCATGTCATTAATTTTGAATTGCCTAATATTTCTGAAGACTATGTACATAGAATCGGCAGAACAGGTAGGGCAGGAGCAAGCGGTGAAGCTATTTCTTTAGTAAGTGCTGACGAAACGACGTTTTTACGCGATATTGAAAAGCTTATTGATATGAAGATTGAAGTTAAGATAGTTGAAGGTTTTGAGCCCGATCCTAATGCTTCAACCGAGCCCATTAGACCTGGTCAAAATCGCAATGAAGGTCGTGGTAGAAATTCAAGCTCAAAACGCTCTGGAAGTTCTAAAAGTTCAAATCGCAACAGAGCTAGAAGTCGAAGACCGCAAAGCGATAATAGAAATTAAAAAATGACAACTAGTCTAAAATTTCTGAAGGAAGCCGCCACTAGGGAGTTAATGATATAAAAACATCAACTCAATCATTTGGAAAAAGCTTTAAAGATTTAGGGATTAGTTAAAAACTATCTATTTTGAATGCGCAACCTAATAACCCACTTCACGGCGTAACATTAGAACAAATCATTACGGAACTGCAGTTGCATTGCGGATGGGAGGATATGGGTTATAAGATAAATATTCGGTGTTTTACAGATAATCCTTCTATAAAATCGAGCCTAAAATTTTTAAGACGTACACCTTGGGCGAGGACTAAGGTTGAGCAGATGTATTTAGAAATGCTGGAGAAACATCGTTAAAATTGAAGATCTTCGTTGTTAAAATCATCCCTTAAATTCAACTTTTATTGTGCGCGCATAAAATTAAGCGATTAAGTTCCTATTATCCATAATTCTGAAACAAAACTCAACAAACTTATCATTTATAATTTAGTTGCCGTAATCCTTCATAAACAACAATACCAACCGCATTGGCAAGGTTTAAACTTCTAATATTTTCACTGTAAAGTGGGATTTTAAAAAGCTGCTGTTTATGTGTTTCGAGTAATAGTTTTGGCAAGCCTATAGATTCTTTGCCAAACACCAAGAACAGTTCATCACTGAAGCTAATATCCCAATGTAGTTGTTTTCCGTGGCTAGTCAAAAAGACCATTTTAGCATCTTTATTTTTAGCTAAGAAATCCTCTGTATTTTCATAATAAATGACCTCTAAATGCTGCCAGTAATCGAGTCCGGCGCGTTTAAGACGCGTATCATCAATCTCGAAACCAAAAGGTTTCACGAGGTGTAACCTAGAGCCAGAAGCTAAGGTTAAACGCCCAATATTGCCGGTATTGTTCGGTATTTCTGGTTCAATAAGCACAATATTAAGAGCCATATTATTTGTGTGCTTATTGTGGGTGTTTAACTTGAGTAGTTTTTAATAGTTTAATAATGATTAACCTCAGTAAAAGTATAAAAGGGAAGCCATGTAAGATAACATCAAAATAGTCTGTTGCAGTCATGCCATTTGCTCCACCAGCAATCCATCTTATTTTTCCGATAATATGAGGCTCGGGAAAAAAGGGAGCTAAGCCTAACGTTAAGCAAAATAAAATAATAATACGCCAGTCGTTGTAAAATTTTGTCATCATAAAAAAAACCTGCTCAAAGATATGAACAGGTTTTTTGTTGTAGTCATTAATCTAATATTTATTTTTTATTTTGTTGTTTTTTTATTGTGGCTTTATCACTTTACTATTAAAATTGTTTATATCTTCATTGTTGTTAACCTTTAAATTTGCTGCATCTGATTGCTCTTTTACACTTTTTTTCGATGGACTTAGCAAAAAGAAATTACCACAAAAAGCCTTTAATACTACCTTAATATTTTAGTTTTAAATGTTGAACGATATAATTACTGATGGTTTTAGTTAGCTTTAAACCTTGCTAAAGTCGCTATTTTGGCTTTATTTAGGCTAAGTACTCCATCTACTACTGTATAATTATCAGCTTCGTCAATAACCTCGTTAAAGCCATCTGCAATTTTCATTTCTGGGCATGCCATTAAAGTAGAAGCCGCAGGGCCAATTTTAATTTGCTCCATTTCTTTTAG
>CAYMDB010000103.1:0-9427 GCA_964388865.1 uncultured Flavobacteriaceae bacterium | reverse complement strand
CACCGGGAAACCAACCCGATCAAAAAGCTGAAGAAAGTATTAATTACGAATTAGGATCACGTTTTACTTATGGAAATTTGAGAGGTGAACTTATCGGGTTTTACAACGATTACAGCAACTTATTGGGAAGCGATTTAGCTGCTACAGGAGGAACTGGTTCTTTAGATCAATTTAATGCTGGTGAAGTAGCGGTTAGTGGTATTGAGCTTTTGCTTAATTACGAATTATTATCTAAAAACTCAAAATTTAATCTGCCCTTAACGGTTGCTTATACCTTCACCAATACAGAGTTTCTAAATAGTTTTGGGAGCGATGATGGACTTTGGGGCGAAGTTAACGAAGGTGATCAATTACCGTACATTCCGCAACATCAATTTAATGTAATGATTGCCTTAGAACATGCCAAATATCAGTTGAATTTAAGCGGCAGATATAATGGTGAATTTAGAACTCAAGCAGGAATTGGAACGATACCAAATTCTGAATTAGTGGCTTCAAACTTTATTATAGATTTTTCAGCGAAATATCACTTTAATAGCAATTTGAGCTTCACCGGAAACATAATTAATATGTTAGATAAAACTTACGCCGTTGCAAGAGTCCCTGCAGGTTTAAGACCTGGACACCCTTTTGGTGCCAATCTTGGACTCGAGTATCGGTTTTAGTGATACGATGTGAAAATTTTTGTCGCTTCGTTGTAAGCACTTTCAAAGCTCATAGCATTTAAGTTATGGGCTTTTTTTTGTGTGAAGTAGGACAATAGTTTCTCTGTTGGCATATTCCCGGTAAGCTCATCTTTCGCCATGGGGCAACCACCAAAACCTTGAATAGCACCATCAAAACGATGGCAGCCTGCGTTGTATGCCGCATCTATTTTTTCAAACCATGTTGAGGGTGTGGTATGCAAATGTGCCCCGAATTCAATATGAGGATATTTCGGAATTAAATTAGAAAATAAATACTTAATATTTTCAGGATCTGAGCTTCCAATCGTATCGCTTAAAGACAAAATAGAAACTCCCATTTTTGCCAAGCGCTCTGTCCATTCACCAACAATATCAACATTCCACGGATCGCCATAAGGATTTCCAAAACCCATAGAAATATAAACTACAACCTCTTTATCGCGCTTATCTGCGATTTCTAAAATCTCAGAAAGTGTGACTACAGATTCTGCTATGGTTTTGTGAGTGTTTCGCATCTGAAAATTTTCAGAAATTGAAAAGGGAAACCCTAAATACTTAATTTCTCTATGTACCGAAGCATCCTGCGCACCTCGCGTGTTGGCAATAATAGCTAGTAATTTACTTTCGGTTTTACTTAAATCTAAGCGTGCTAAAACTTCAGCCGTATCCACCATTTGCGGTATGGCTTTTGGCGACACAAAACTCCCAAAATCAATGGTATCAAAACCAACGCGTAAAAGCGATTGTATGTATTGAATTTTCATTACTGTAGGAATAAAATCCTTGATGCCTTGCATGGCATCGCGTGGACATTCTATGAGTTTTACAGCTAAATTCATTGCGTCAAATATACATTAAATGAAATTGAATTTGAAGTCAAAGTTGATCTGAAATCTGACCGCAATTTCACAAATTAGCACTAATGCTTCGTGGAAATTAGCGCAATTGCTGTCAAAATATTTTTAAAAAACCATTTTTCTAAATTAATATATAAACCGCAATGCCAACAAAGACAAGAACCTGAATCCATTTTAAAACCAATCCAGAGTTTTTATGCTGTAAGGTGTAGGTTTTAATTTGTCCGGCAAGCAGGGCGATAGCCGCAAAAATAATAAAGGACACTATCATAAAAATGCCGCCTAAAACGAAAAATTGAATTTCCGTTGCCATGGTTCCGCTAAATAAAAATCCTGGAAAAAAAGCCAAAAAGAAAATGGTGACTTTTGGGTTGAGGACATTCATAAAAAAGCCTTGAACAAACAAACCTTTTAAGCTTTTTTTTGGGGTAACATCAGACTCTAAATGCAGTTGTCCATCTGATTTTAAGACCTTGTAAGCTAAAAATAATAGATATAAAGCACCTAATAGTTTTATAATAAAAAATAAGGTTTCGTTTTCTCTTATGATGATAGACACACCAAAAGCGAGCAAGGTGGTATGAATAATGCATCCCGTTATCAATCCGGCGACAGTGGCTAGTCCATAAGCTTTACCATTAGTCATACTTTGCACCAAAACAAATATATTATCTGGTCCGGGTGAAATCGCTAATGCCGAGGTAGCTAGAGCAAATGATATAAGGGTTTCGTAATCCAAATAAGGTGATTTACTAAATTTAACAAGCGCCAAATTAGCACATAATTAATTAAGATAAAAATTGATGAGAACAGAATTAATATAACTCATAACGGTGCTTTATCGAGAAAAAAATGAGATTAAAATTTAATTTTATATTTTAGTCTTTTGAAAATCCCAAACCAACCAAAATGAAGGTAACGCAAATCATAAAACACAGCTCCCTGCTGTTTCTTTTTTTTACAATGAGTCATTCGCTTTTCGCACAAGATGTAGAATGTGGATTTGAATACACCCCAGAAGCACAAAGATATTATGAGTCTATCAAAGATGCTATTAAAGTTAAAGAAAATCAGTTTTTAAACGAAGGTCTTGCATCAAGAGGCTCAACAGCAATAAGTGCAGTTCCTATCAAGGCGCATGTTATAAGAACGACTTCTGGCTCTGGAGGTTTGCCAAGTATTGCGTTGTACCAAGCTATTGCAGCAATGAATTCTATTTATGTAAATGCGGGTATTGAGTTCTTTTTATGCGATGGTATCAATTATATTGATAGTGACGAATTTTACAATTTTGAAACCGATCAAGAAGGCGCCTTAACTATAACCAACAACATTACTGGAGTGATAAATATTTACTTTACTAATTCTATTGTAAACACAGCTTCAGATAATGCCTTATGCGGCTACGCCTATTTTCCTGGTGGCCCAGAAACCATTTTAATGGCTAATAACTGCGCGACCAACGGAAGTACCTTGTCTCATGAAATGGGACACTTTTTTGCACTGCCACATACGCACGGCAACAGTAATGTTTTGGGCTCTACAGAAGAACTCGTCGATGGTTCTAATTGCGAAACTACAGGTGACTTTATATGCGATACCAATGCAGATCCACAACTCGGAAATTCGAATGTAAATTTCAGTTGTCAATACACCGGAATAGAACAAGATGCGAATGGAGAATTTTACAATCCAGATCCCCTAAATATTATGTCGTATTCGCGAAAAGTATGTCGCACATTTTTTTCACCTCAGCAGTATGCCAGAATAAATGCCGTATATCAGGTTTCAAGAAGTAATTTGGCATGCCCTAGCTTTGAGGCTAACTTTACAGCTGACTTAACCGAAAGTTGTGCAACAGAGTTAACGGTTAACTTTTCAGATACAAGTGTTGGTGCCATTTCATGGAATTGGGATGTTAACGGAGACGATATCATAGATTATACCACGCAGAATGTCACCCACACGTATACCAATGGTGGTGAATATGATGTAGCATTAACCATTTCTAACGGCACGAATGCCATAAGCAAAGTTAAATCACAATATATCACCGTAGGTGCGCAAGACATTTACACCTCCACAATAACCTTAAACTTAACTTTAGATGACTGGCCAGATGAAACCTCGTGGCAATTTGTAGATGAAAATGAAACCATTTTATATTCTGGCGGCCCATATATTGAGGGTGTTGATGATTTTGCATTCAAGACGGAAACGTTTAGTATTAATCCTAATGCCTGTTATTCTTTTATCATCAACGATAGTTATGGAGACGGTATTTGCTGTTTTTCTGGCGATGGCTTTTATGAACTTATTTCAGATGATAATACGGTGCTCGCTACCAATGGGAATTATGGTTTTGGGGCGAAGGACAACTTTTTTAGCAGAACCCTAAGTGTTTCTAAATTTAATGAAGAATCCTTCTCATTATATCCAAATCCATCCTCAAGTAGTATTACTATTACATCACAAATTTTACCGAATTCCTTTGTAATTTATAATAGTTTAGGGCAGATTTTAAAACAGTCTAAAGTAAAATCGGCTTCTGATTTAAATATTCCTATTGAAAATCTAAGGGACGGAGTTTACTTTATTAAACTCTACAAAAACAACACTACTGAAGTGTTATCGTTTATAAAAAACTAAAGTAAAATTATCTAAAAAAAAGAAGAGACTGTCTAAAAAGTAATTCTCTCTGCCATTTGGTGCGTTGTCGAGAAATTTAAAGTATTGAATTTTAATACATTTCGACTACACTCAATGTGACAGTTTTATGTTTTATTGACTTTTTAGACAACCTTTTTAAGAAGAGCGGTATTAATAGCTTTAATAAGCTTAGGCCCTTCATAAATAAAACCTGTGTAAAGTTGTACCAAATCAGCGCCAGCTTCTAGTTTTTCATAAGCATCATTAGCAGAATGTATGCCTCCAACTCCAATAATCGGAAAGGCTTTATTACTTTTTTCAGCTAAAAATCGAATGATCTCTGTAGAGCGCTGGCTTAAGGGTTTTCCGCTTAAACCCCCCATTTCAGATTTTGCTTCGCTCTCTAAACCTTCTCTTGAAATGGTTGTGTTGGTAGCAATAACGCCATCAATCTTCGTTTTAGCCACAATATCTATAATGTCTAATAACTGCTCATTGGTTAAATCTGGTGCAATTTTTAAAAGAATAGGTTTGCTCGTTGGCTTTTGGAAATTTAAAACTTGAAGTGCCTTTAGTAAATTAGTCAAAGGCGCTTTATCTTGTAAAGCTCTTAAGTTTGGGGTATTTGGCGAACTGACGTTTACAACAAAATAATCGACATAATCAAACAAGGCATTAAAACAAATTTCATAATCTGACACGGCATCATCGTTTGGCGTGATTTTATTCTTTCCGATATTACCACCAATTAAGACACCACTTTCCCGTAGATTTTTAGAAGGGTTTTTTAAGCGTTCTACAGCAGCCTCAACACCACCATTATTAAATCCCATTCTGTTAATAATTGCCGAATCTTTTTTGAGTCGGAATAGGCGCTTTTTCGGATTACCATCTTGGGCTTTTGGCGTTAGGGTTCCGATTTCAATAAAACCAAAACCAAAGTTTGAAAGTTCATTGTACAACTTCGCATCTTTGTCAAAACCAGCAGCTAATCCTACGGGGTTTTTAAATTTAAGACCAAAAACTTCACGTTCGAGATGCTCATCTTCAACCACGTAAAGTGTTTTAAATAAACCTGTAACGCCAGGTATTTTCGATATAATTCGGATTAGGGAAAATGTAAAATAATGTACTTTTTCTGGATCAAAACAAAATAATAGGGGTCGAATAATAGTTTTGTACATAAGTGCTTTTTCTAGGTTACAAAAATAAGAATCTAAATGATCTCATTCGGCTTTAAATCACACTAATTATTACCATTAAACTGCTAATTATCATAATCTGTTTCATGTATTTTCTCTATTTTTGAAGAGAAACCAAAACAAAATTATTCATGAAAAAAATTATCATACCTGTAGATTTTTCTGAACATTCAGAATACGCACTTGAAACGGCAGCAGCATTAGCAAAGCAGCACAATGCAGAATTAATTGTTATGCACATGTTAGAGCTCTCTGAATCTGTTTACTCATCTACGAGTTCACAGCGAAGCGATGAAGCTACTTTTATGCTCTTGGTAGCAAATAAAAAGTTTAAAGCTTTTTTAGATAAGCCTTACTTAGAAACTATTCATGTGACGCCAATGGTGAAGCATCATAAAGTATTAAAAGAAGTGTCTGAAGTTGCTGGTAAATTAAAAGCCGATTTAATTGTTATGGGCTCCCGTGGTCTTAGTGACCATGCTGGTGTTTTTACGGGTTCAAACACCGAGAAAGTTGTAAGATACAGTAACACCCCTGTTTTGGTGGTGAAATCAAAACCGAAAACGATAGACTTTAAGTCTGTGGTTTTGGCAACCGATTTTTCGGATAAAAGTAGTTCAGTAGTAAAAAGTGCTTTAGAGTTACTGCACAAACTGAGCAAAAAAGTGATTTTACTTTATGTAAACACGCCTAGCTCAGACTTTTTAAATACGGATGAAATTGACGAAAAGATAGCATCCTTTTTAAAACACTCTAAATTGAAGTCAGACAGCATCACCGTCGCTAAAGTGGCTGATTACAATATTGAAGATGGTGTACTAAACTACGCTAAAAGAAATGGTGCGGAAGCCATAGCCATGATTACCAGTGGTAGAACTGGATTAAGTCATTTATTTGGTGGCAGCATCTCTGAGGATGTTGTTAACCACACAAAACTTCCGGTTATCACTTTTAAATTATAATTAAACATTAAACCATACATGCAACACATAATAAATCGATTTATAAGCTACGTTACCATTGATACGGAATCCGATCCAGAGTCTCAGCAGACTCCAAGCACCAAAAAGCAATGGGATTTAGCCCATAAATTAGTTGAGGAGCTCAAAGCTATTGGTATGAGCGATGTTTCATTAGATGACAATGCCTATATTATGGCAACCTTACCCAGTAATGTTGATCATAAGGTTCCCACTATTGGTTTTATATCTCATTTTGATACCTCGCCAGATTTTACAGGGGCGAACGTAAAACCGCAAATCGTAGAAAACTACGACGGTTCGGACCTTGTTTTAAATGCTGAACAAAACATTATTTTATCACCTGATTATTTTGAAGACTTGTTGCAATACAAAGGCCAAACCTTAATTACAACAGACGGTACTACACTGTTAGGGGCTGATGATAAAGCGGGTATTACTGAAATTGTAACAGCGATGGAACACCTTATCAATCATCCCGAAATTAAACACGGCATCATTAAAGTAGGTTTTACACCTGATGAAGAAATTGGTAGAGGCGCTCTTAAATTTGATGTTGAAAAATTTAATGCCGACTGGGCTTACACCATAGATGGTAGTCAAATTGGGGAGCTTGAATATGAAAATTTTAATGCGGCAGGTGCAAAAGTTAGAGTAAAAGGAAAGATTGTGCATCCGGGTTATGCCAAAGGAAAAATGATTAACTCTATGTATTATGCAACCGAGTTTATAAATACCTTACCACGACTAGAAACCCCAGAACATACTGAGGGTTACCAAGGATTTTTTCATCTTTCCAGCATTGACGGAACTGTAGAAGAAACAATACTTCAATATATCGTTAGGGACCACGACAAAGTTAAGTTTGAAGCTAGAAAAGCGCTCATGGAAAAAGTAGTGGTTGATTTAAACTCCAAGTTTGAAAGTGAAATTTTTGAGATTGAGCTCACCGATCAATACTTTAATATGAAGGAAAAGGTAGAACCTGTAATGCATATTGTAGATATTGCTGAAGACGCTATGAAAGCCGTTGGTGTCATCCCAATAATTAAAGCCATTAGAGGAGGCACCGATGGCTCACAACTCTCCTACATGGGGTTACCATGTCCTAATATTTTTGCGGGTGGCCATAATTTTCATGGTCGTTATGAATATGTCCCCGTAGAAAGTATGCAAAAAGCTGTTGAAGTCATTTGCAAAATTGCAGAGTTAACGGCTTTGAAAAAGAAAGAGTAATAAGATGTTGCATCCATTAAAAACAAAACTTTAGAGCATTAAAAAAGCCACTCGATTTGAGTGGCTTTTTAATATCTAATAATGCAAACCGCTTATTTTGTTGAAACTGGCGCATTTAGTTTCTTACTCATTTCCATGGAGATTGCCGTACGGTCAAATTTTATTTTACCGGCTAGGGTTTCAATAACACAACTTCCGTCTTTGTCATTAAGCTCTATCACCTTACCGTGCATTCCACTTTTTGTAATAATACGATCACCGCGTTTTAACTCACTGGCAAACTTCTTTTCTTGTTTTGCACGTTTCATATTTGGTGCAATCATAAAAAAATACATCACAGCAAATATGGCGATAAACGGTAAAAATTGTCCTATTGCGTCCATTAAAAACTATTAATTATGGTTATGGCCTTCGTGCCCTGGTTGTGTTGACGTTTTCGCCGTATTACTTGTTGATAAAGGATTGATGGTTGCAGAACCTGGCTTTTGAGATGGAGCGTTGGGATCTTTTTCAACAAAAGCAGAAATCTTTACAACTTCTTTTCCTTTTTCGGTATTTGTAGTTACCGTAATTGATTTTGAAACTTTACCATTCCCTTTACCGTTAAACTTTACTAAAAACTCACCGGTTTCACCTGGTGCCACTTCTTTTGTCCAATTAGATGGTACTGTACAACCGCAAGTGCTTTTTATATTGCTTACCACAAGCATTGAATTCCCTGTATTTGTGTATTTAAAAGTCGTTTCAACAGGAGTTCCGTCTTCAATAGTTCCGAAATCATGCTCTGTTTTATCAAAAGCTACCACCGGAAAATCACCTGCATTGGCATCTCTTTCAGCTGCAACGGCAACATTTTCAGATTTTACTTTGCTTGCCGCATTGTCTTTACATGAGGTAAAAGCTACCAAACATAAGGCACTAAGTCCTAAAATTATTTTTTTCATTCCGTTATTATTTAATTAATTTTTTTTAATCAGTTGGCAAAGGTAGTAATAATTTTGCCGATTTAAAATTTTTACGCCCCTGTTAACAGATTCTGCTATTTTTCACTAGCCATAAGGTCTAAAAGACAATGCATCCTACATTAAACCTCTTCCTGTTTTTTGATGTACTTTTTCAGATTGATACTCCTTCACAATTTTATCGAGAATACCGTTTATAAACAGACTACTTTTTGGTGTAGAATATTCTTTTGCGATTTCTAAATATTCGTTTATCGTCACCTTATAAGGAATGGATGGAAATTTTTGAAATTCGCACAAAGCCATTTTTAAGAGTACACCATCTAAACTTGCCAAGCGTTCAGAATCCCAATTGGTTGTTTTTACTGAAATTTCTTCAGAAAACTTAGACCCATTAAGCAAGGTCTTTCTAAATAGGCCCTTCGCAAAAACCATATCGTCTTCATCTTTATACAACTTAGGGAGTAAAGCCGTATCTGGTGAGGTAAGTTTAAGCTTTCGCAAAACTTTTAAAATGGCCGTATTTACCACAGGAAGGTCGTCTATCCACGTTAAACGTTGGTCTTCAAAATAATCGTAAAGCTTCTCGTTTGGCGCTATGATTTCGGTGTAAATATCTATAACAAACGCCTTATCTCTCTTAAATGAACTTTCCGATTCACTAATGTAAGTTTCATAAAGCTTGCTCTTCAAAATAGCCTTAAAAAGAAGGTCTATATATTCAAAATCTAAATCCCAAAAATTGAGCTTGCGCTTTTCAATATGCTCTTGTAGCATTTTATTATTGCTAATAAGTGCTAAGACCTGATTATCTTGAAGATTGGTATTAGGGTTTTTATCCGATGCCGATCCTAG
>CAYMDB010000102.1:0-9466 GCA_964388865.1 uncultured Flavobacteriaceae bacterium | reverse complement strand
GTTCGCTTCGTGCAGATTTAATAGCCTTTAAAGGTTTAAAACATTCCTTTCAAATCGTATTCGATAATTAATTTATGGCAGACCATCCAAATTACAATCAAATTTTAGAAGCACTTCAAGAGAAGTACACAAAAATAGACCAAGATACAGACGATCATTTGTACGGCTTGCTTTATAGTAAGCCGATTACCTATTGGGATTATATTCAAACAGATGCCCTTCTAAGTCTTCAAATTCAGCGCACAACGCTTCCTGATGAAATGGTATTTATTGCCTATCATCAAATCAACGAACTCATTTTTAAAATGATTCTTTGGGAGATTTCTCAAATCGCAGAAAAGGAAAATCTAGAAATCACTTATTTCGAAACTAAATTAATGCGGATCAGTCGGTATTTTGATATGCTCACCACATCCTTCAACATTATGAGAGAAGGCATGGAGGTGGAACAGTATATGAAATTTAGATACACGCTAACACCCGCTAGTGGATTTCAAAGCGCACAATACCGATTCATAGAGTTTGCTTCAACCGAGTTGATTAATCTTATCGACTATAGATTTAGAAAAGATATTGACAGAAATACACCATTAGACCATGCTTTTGAACATTTATATTGGCAAGCGGCGGGAAAAGATCATAAAACTGGTAAAAAATCCACACTTTTGGTTAATTTTGAAAAACGTTATAAAGGCGAGTTTATAAGATTTATGGAGACTTATAACACCAAAAATCTGTGGACGCGTTTTAAAGAATTGCCATTAGAACATCAGAACGATGAGGATTTAATTAAGGCAATGCGTCATTATGATTACACCGTTAATGTAACCTGGGTCATGGCGCACTACAATGCCGCCAGACATTATATTGAAAGTGGTACGGGTGATGGTGAAGCCACAGGCGGAAGCGACTGGAAAAAGTACATGCATCCAAAATATCAGAAACGTATTTTCTTTCCAGAATTGTGGAGTAAAAATGAACTAGAAAATTGGGGAAATAATTTATAATTAGGTTAATTAATGCACATAAAACGATTAATAGCACTAAGCGTTCTTGTTATCAGTATCTCTTCTTGTAAGGAAGATAAAACGGCCGAAGAGGCCATAAAAAAAGAACTTACGGAAGTTGTAGAAGAACAAAAAATTATTGAGTTTGGTTTTGATCTTAATAATTATGAGGTGAAGCGAGATACCATAAAAAGAGGTGACAGTTTTGGTCAAATATTAGAACGAAATAACATTGGCTATCCTAGAATTTTTCATATCGCAGAAAAAGCTAAGGATAGTTTTGATATTAGAAAACTTCAGGTGGGTAAACCCTATACTCTTTTGTTTTCAAAAGAAAGCGTTAACGATAGTCTTCCTATTCCCAATGCTTTTATTTACCAACCGAATCAAGAAGATTATGTAGTCATCAATTTCAAGGATTCTATCAATGCCTACACAAGCAGAAAACCAATAACTTACGTAGAAAAAGTAGCCACTGGCGAAATAGAAAGTAGTATTTCTAAAACTCTGGAAGATAAAGGACTGAGCCAAAGATTAGCCTATAAAATGGCAGATGATATTTATGCCTGGACTATAGATTTTAGACGCCTCCAAAAAGGAGATCGCTTTAAGGTCATCTACACCGACAAATACATAGACGATACAATTTATGCCGGTGTCCACGATGTGAAAGCGGCTTATTTTGAACATAACGGAGATTCATTGTATGCCTTTAGATTTCAAACCGACTCTATAAAAGGCATTGTAGATTATTTTAATGAAGACGCTAAGAATTTGCGTCGTGCCTTTTTAAAAGCACCGGTTCAGTTTAGTAGAATATCGTCGCGTTATAATTTAAAGCGCCGAATAGCGTATTACGGGAACAAAATACGTCCGCATAAAGGAACTGATTTTGCAGCCGACATTAACACTCCCATTATGGCAACTGCAAATGGCACGGTTACAGAATCTACTAGACGAGGCGGCAACGGTAAGTACGTAAAAATTAGACATAACGACACCTATAGTACACAATATTTACACATGAGTAGGCAGGCTGTAAAGAAAGGCCAATTTGTAAAACAAGGAGATGTAATTGGTTATGTTGGTATGACTGGTAATACGGGAGGTCCGCATGTTTGTTACCGATTCTGGAAAAACGGAAGACAAGTAGATCCCTTTAAAGAAAAATTACCAGAAGCAAAACCAATATCTGATAGTTTAAAAGTTAAATTCTTAGATTACATCGCTCCAGTTAAACAGCGATTAGACAACATCTTTTTCTTAGAGGCAGAACCCAAAGAAATCGAAACCACCATAACCACCAATTCAATTTCATAACCACACTAATGGCACTAAAAGCAACTAACCCAACAACCACCAAGGCTTGGAAAAAGTTACAATCGCATTTCGAAGTTATTAAATCCACACATTTAAAGGAATTATTCAAATCGAATCCTGAAAGAGCAAAAGAACTCACTATAAACTGGGATGACTTTTATGTCGATTTTTCTAAAAATAGAATATCTAAACAGACTTTAGATTTACTTCTAGAATTGGCAGAGGAGTTGGATTTAAAAAACGCCATTTCAAAATATTTTGAAGGGGATGTGATTAATGAAACGGAAGGTAGAGCGGTTTTACACACAGCATTAAGAGCACCAAAAGATGCTAAAGTTTATGTAGATGGTGAAAACGTCATACCAGGCATCCATGAGGTAAAACACAAAATAGAGGAATTTACTAATTTGATAGTTAAGGGAAAACACAAAGGATTTACAGGAAAGGCTATTACAGAT
This sequence comes from uncultured Flavobacteriaceae bacterium, assembly GCA_964388865.1. Taxonomy (GTDB): domain Bacteria; phylum Bacteroidota; class Bacteroidia; order Flavobacteriales; family Flavobacteriaceae; genus Winogradskyella. The sequence continues at coordinate 6,681 of CAYMDB010000102.1, read as the reverse complement.
ATAGTAAACATTGGTATTGGCGGTTCAGATTTAGGTCCAGCCATGGTAGTAGAAGCTCTTCAATATTATAAAAATCACCTCAGCACTCATTTTGTAAGTAATGTAGATGGCGATCACTATAACGAAATAATAAAAAATTTAAATCCTGAGACAACGCTCTTCATAATTGTTTCAAAAACCTTTACCACGCAAGAGACCCTGTCAAATGCTAATTCAATTAAATCATGGTTCTTAGAATCTCAGCCTAAAGAAGCTGTGACTAACCACTTTGTAGCGGTATCAACAAACATAGAAAGTGTAAAAGCTTTTGGTATAGATGAAGACAACATTTTCCCAATGAAAGATTGGGTAGGTGGACGGTTTTCACTTTGGAGTGCTGTGGGCTTATCGATAAGTTTAGCGGTAGGTTACAAAAATTTTGAAAGTCTTTTAGAAGGTGCGCATAAAATGGACCAACATTTTAAAACTTCAAATTTTGAAACGAATATTCCAGTGATTTCGGCCTTATTAACAGTTTGGTACAACAACTTTTTTAAATCTGAAAGCGAGGCTATTATCGCCTACACCCAATATCTAAATCAATTTACAACCTATCTGCAACAAGGTATTATGGAGAGTAATGGTAAAAGTGTCGATAGAGCTGGAAATCCAGTAAATTATCAAACCGGTACCATTGTTTGGGGTGAACCTGGCACCAATGCCCAACATGCTTTTTTTCAATTGATTCATCAAGGCACTAAACTTATACCAACAGAATTTATAGGTTTTACAAAATCACTGCATGGCGATAAAGATCATCACGATAAATTGATGTCTAACTACTTTGCGCAAACAGAAGCTTTAATGAACGGTAAAACAGAAGCTGAAGTTTTAGCAGAATCGCAAGGCAAATCACGCTCTGATGAACAGCTAGCGAAACTTTTACCATTTAAGATTTTTGAAGGTAACAGACCAACCACTTCGATATTAATCAAAAAGTTGACACCAGAAAGTTTAGGAAAATTAATAGCCATGTACGAGCATAAAATATTTGTACAGGGTATTATTTGGAATATCTACAGTTACGATCAATTTGGTGTAGAATTAGGTAAACAATTGGCTAAATCCATATTAAAAGAGCTCACGGAAAGCGAAAATGATGCAAAACATGATGCATCTACGCAAGGTTTGATAACTCATTATAAGAATAATTAATAAGAGCCGTTAAATTTGATTAAAAAAAATGAGGCTTTTTTCCGTAAAAATTAGCAATTCTATACTTAACTCCACGCTGTTAAATTCTTAACATTGAGGTAATATTATTAATAACCTAAAACGTAATTTTGCGTAGTAGTAGAAAATACTTAATTAATAATTATTCTATATGAAAAAAATTAAACAATTTTTATGTATCACTGTAATCATGTTATGCACTACAGTAGCATTTGCTCAAGGTGTTACAACTGCATCTATTAATGGGCAAGTAACAGAATCAAATGGTAGTCCTTTACCAGGTGCGAGTATTGTAGCAGTCCACACCCCTTCTGGAACAACTTATGGTGTTGCGACTGATTTTGATGGTTACTACAGAATCTCAAACATGAGAACAGGTGGTCCTTATAAAATTACAATTTCTTATGTTGGGTTTAAGGAGTTAAAAGATGAGAATGTTTATCTTGAGCTTGGTGGATCTAAGAAAATTAGCGTAGAACTAATAGAAAATGCTGACGCGCTAGATGAAGTTGTTGTTACAGGTCAGACAAACTCTATTTTTGATGCAAGTAAAACTGGTGCTGAGACAAGAGTAAGTCAGAGACAAGTTAATACTTTACCATCCTTATCGAGAAACATTGCTGATTTTGCAAGATTAACACCACAAGCACAAGTTTCTGGTGATGATGTTATTTCAATTGCGGGTCAAAATAACCGGTATAATGCTATCTATATAGATGGAGCTGTGAACAATGATGTATTTGGTTTAGCTGCAAGTGGAACAAATGGAGGACAAACCGGTGTTAGTCCAATTTCATTAGATGCTATCGAAACGTTTCAAGTTAACGTTGCCCCTTTTGATGTAAGACAATCTGGTTTTGCTGGTGGTAGTATTAACGCGATTACTAAATCAGGTACAAACACGTTTACTGGGTCTGCATATACGTTCTTAAGAAATCAAGATTTAGCGGGTAAAACACCAGTGGATTTAGCTGGTGACGACGGAAGACAAAAATTAGCGGACTTCTCTTCTAATATCTATGGTGTTAGATTAGGCGGCCCAATCATTGAAAATAAATTATTCTTTTTCGTTAATTACGAAAGAGAGGAGCGCGAAACCCCACAGCCTTTCGATATTTCAACATACAGAGGTGACGCTACGGCTGCAGATTTAACGGAATTATCAGATTTTTTAATATCTAATTATGAATACAATCCTGGTGGATATGCTAACAATACATCATCTCTAGAAAGTGATAAATTAATTGCTAAATTAGATTGGAATATCAATGAGAATAATACACTTTCTTTCAAGCATAGTTATGTAAAAGCAATTCAATTGAATGCTCGGGCATCAAACACGGGAAGTATTAACTTTTTCAACAGAGCAATTAATTTTGAATCCATCACCAACTCAACAGCATTAGAGTTAAATACCAAAATTGGGAATAAGTTTTCTAACAATTTAGTCATCGGATATACTACTGTAAACGATGACAGAGATCCACAAGGGAATCCTTTTCCTTCTGTTCAAATATTTGATGCAGGATTTACATCTATAAATTTTGGTTCTGAGCCGTTTTCTACAGCAAACTTATTAGAACAAAAAGTTTTGACATTAACTGATAATTTTGAAATTTATTCAGGAAGACATACCGTTACTATCGGCACAAACAATGAATTCTCTTCTACAAAGAACGTATTTTTTAGACAAAACTTTGGTGATTACAGATTCAGCAACTTAGATGCTTTCTTCGCAGGCACTCCAAATAGATACCGTCATGGCTACTCTTTATTAGGCGGTAGTGGTGACGATTCTGAAGGTGCAGCGGAATTCGATTTATTCCAATTTGGATTCTATGTGCAAGATGAAGTAAATGTTTCTGATAACTTTAAATTAACTGCCGGTTTAAGAATAGATATTCCTTTTTGGGAAGATGGTTTAGAGAATGAAGATTTCAACACACGTACTGTTGCGCTTTTAGAAGCAGCAGGAAAAGACTTGCAAGGAGCTAGAGTAGGACAAGGTATTGATGCTAGTGTTCATGTTTCTCCAAGAGTTGGTTTTAACTGGGATGTTAACGGAAGAAAGTCTACGCAAATCCGTGGTGGATTGGGAATTTTTACGTCTAGACTTCCATTGGTATGGCCAGGTGGTACCTATAATAATAATGGCGTAACGGCAGGTTTTATTCAATTAACTAATGAAAGTGCACCCGCATTTAACCCAAATCCAAATACACAATTCCAAGATCCTCCTCAAGGAAGTGGTTTTGTAGGAGGACAGGTTGATTTGTTCGCTAAAGATTTTATGTTACCGCAGGTATTTAAAACAAATATTGCTGTAGATCAAAAATTACCAGGTGACTTTACATTCTCTGCTGACTTTATCTGGAATGATAATATCACGGCGGTTACATATGAAAACATTAATATTGCTGGTCCTCAGTTCATTACTAGTGGTGCGGGCTCTAGACCTAACTATGGTTTTGTAAAAGTAGACAATACATATAGTGATATTTATTTAGGTTCTAATACAGGTGAAGGTAGCTCCTACAACGTGGCAGGTACATTATCAAAAATCTTTATCTCTGATAAATTAGACGTAAGGACATCAGCAACCTATTCATATGGTGAATCTAAAGTTTTATTAGATGCTACAAGTTCTCAAAACAGTTCTCAATGGAGAAACCTTGAAACTGTTAATGGTTCTAACCGACCGGATTTATCATTTTCGGATTTCTCCCCTGGACACCGAATTCTTGCAAATTCTACGTTTGAATATAAGTGGAACGATAAGGTAAAAACAAGACTTGGTTTATTTTATGAAGGTGCACAAGGAGCCCCTCTAAGTTATGTTTATAATGGTAGCAATCTATTGTCGGATACAGGTTCGTTCTCTGCATTAATCTATGTGCCAAGAAATCAAGCGGAAGCACAATTGATTGACGACGGTGATGTTTCTGCAGCTCAACAGTGGGCAGCTTTGGATGCTTACATTGATAGCAATGACTACCTAAGAACAAGAAGAGGTCAGTTTGCTGAAAGAAATGCAGACCGTTCAGATTGGTCACATATTATCGATTTAAAATTTGCTCAAGAATTTGGAATTAACTTCAAAAATAAAATTCATAAATTTGAATTTACCGCAGATATTTTCAATTTCACTAATCTTTTGAATAAGGAATGGGGTGTAAGAACATTCGCAAACTTTAATCAAGTACAGTTGTTAAACTTCGAAGGATTTGCAGCAGATGGTAGGACTCCTCAGTTTACCTTTGACGAAAGAGCAACTGAAACAGATAACCTTATTGATGATTCGGGTTTACAATCATCGAGATGGCAAATGCAAGTTGGTTTAAGATATACTTTCTAAACCAATTTAGAATATTATCTAATAAAAAAAGGCAGCCTAGTGGCTGCCTTTTTTTTGCCTGATGAAAATAAAAAAAGTAATGAATGTTATGTAACCTTGTCCCAAGTAAAGCTCTATAGTCTGTCTGATGAAGCAATAAGGGGTTAAATAGAGTTGTAAATTACAACGAAACAGTACTATATATCACTATTAAAATAGCAATACCATTAATCTTTTTAAAATATTTTTTAGGGCCTAAAAATCATCAGAACCTTAATTAGTTTAATACGTTAAATTCTTAACCTGTAGGAGATGTTAGTTAGGTATTGATGTGTATTTTTGCACCGATTAAAAAACCTAATTAACTTAAATGTTATATGAAAAAAATTACGCAATTTTTATGTATTACTGTCCTGACGTTGTTCACCACAGTTATGTATGCCCAAAGTACCGTCAAGGGTAGAATTATTGATGGTGACATGAATGCGCCGTTGCCGGGCGCCAATATTATAGTAAAAGGCACTTCTAATGGTGCTACTTCAGATTTTGATGGAAATTTCACACTCAATGCGAAATCAAATTCTGGTGAAGTAGTTATTACTTACGTCGGCTATATTAGCCAAACCCTAGCTTATAGTGGTAACACAGATCTAGGAACAATTACACTAAAATCTAGCGAAGTTGGCTTAGATGAAATAATGATTGTAGCTTCTGTTGCCGTAGACAGAAAAACTCCTGTTGCGGTTTCTACGGTGAGAGCGGCAGATATTGAACTTAAATTGGGAACACAAGAATTTCCTGAAGTATTAAAATCAACACCTGGTGTATACGTTACAAAACAAGGTGGTGGATTTGGTGACGGAGATATAAGACTTCGTGGATTTAATTCGGAAAACGTTGCTGTAATGATTAATGGTGTGCCCGTAAACGATATGGAAAATGGTCGTGTTTATTGGAGTAACTGGGCTGGATTAGGAGATGTAACCAGTTCCATGCAAGTACAAAGAGGTTTGGGAGCTTCTAAGGTCGCTGTGCCTTCAATAGGTGGTACCATAAATATTATTTCTAAAACTACTGATGCAGAAGAAGGAGGTAATGCTTATACAACTTTAGGTAACGATGGTTATAAAAAGTTTGGATTTACATACTCAACAGGAATCTTAGACAATGGCGTGGCCGCAACTGTGTCAGGTGCAAAAACAGATGGTGATGGTTATGTTGATGGAACACCATTTAATGCAGTGTCGTATTTTATTAATATTTCAAAAGAAATAAATGAAAATCATAAATTGTCCTTAACTGCTTTTGGTGCGAAACAACGCCACGGCCAAAGACAAAATAGTCATACTATAGAAACTTTCAGAAAAAGTGAAAGAGGTAGAAAATACAATTCAGACTGGGGTTATAAACAAGGTCAATTAACAAATTCTGAAGATAACTTTTATCACAAACCACAAATTTCTTTAAATCATTATTGGGATTTAAATGAAAACACAACTATTTCAACAGCAGCTTACGTTTCTTTTGGCTCTGGTGGTGGAGGTGGTTTTAGTGGAACAAATAAATTTCGCTTTAACGATGACAACTATAGAATAGGACAATTAGGAACCATAGATTTTGATAAAATTGTCGCAGAAAATGAAGCCTTAGGTGTTGAGGGTTCTGAATCTGTTTTAAGAGCCTCAAGAAATGATCACAATTGGTACGGTATTATCTCAACAATTAAAACAAATCTAACAGAGGATATGGTATTTTTAGGAGGTTTAGATGTAAGAGGTTACACAGGAAAACACTTTACTGAACTTACAGACTTGTTAGGTGGACAATACTACGCAGACGATTCTAACATAAACAATCCTAGCGCGCAGGCTCAGGTTGGTGATAAAATATTATACGACAATGATGGTAAAGTAGGTTGGCTTGGTGCTTTTGCGCAGGTAGAATACGATATACAAGAAAATCTTAACGCTTTTGTTTCAATATCAGCATCTAACACATCGTACCAACGAGTTGATAGATTTTTGTACTTGGATAGCGATCCGTTACAAGAGTCTGATAAATATAATTTCTTTGGTTTTGGTGCTAAAGGTGGCGCTAACTACAGAATTGATAACAATCATAATGTTTTTGCTAAC
>CAYMDB010000101.1:0-9493 GCA_964388865.1 uncultured Flavobacteriaceae bacterium | reverse complement strand
CTCTGATGCGTTTAAAGAAAAAGGCCAGCAAGAAAATACCGAGCACATTTCCATAGAAAATAGAACCGATAATATTGACAAGCTGAATCAAATTCTCTGCTAAGTTAGCAAAACAAGCAATAGTAATCGCTATAAAGCCCCAACCTAATGTAAACCATTTGGTCATTTTTACCATGTGATCTTCTCCTTTGTCTTCTTTTAATTGCCGTCCATACAAATCTATTGCAGTTATGGTCGCCAAGGCATTAATTTCTGATGCCGTTGAAGACATGGCTGCCGAAAGAATCACCGCGAGTAACAAACCGATAAGTCCGGTAGGCAAATGGTTTAAAATAAACCGAATAAACATATAATCCCTGTCGTTCGTTTGGGTGTCCTTTGCCGATTCTTTATATAATTCCTTTAATGCATTAGACTTTGCTGTGTAGGCCTCGCTCTCAGGATTGGATGCTAAGTTCTCTACTTCGTTTTTTAGTTTGGTATATTCGGCTTTATAATTTTGATCAACCGCTTTTTTGATTAAAAATTTCGATTCTAATCGATAGGACTTTTCAAGGCTATCTATTGTAAATAACTCTTGCTTAGCTCGAGGATTTTGGTTTGTAGAAAGTGCTAAACTGAGTTTCTGTTTTTGAGCAAATAAGTCGTTTTGTTTATCTTGAAGTGTGCGGTACTCGTCCCCAAATTCCGAATTCAAAACCGTTTCTGTCGATTTGTCAATAAAATTCAGTGGTGAAGGATTAAACTGATAAAACACAAAAACCATGACACCAACCAGCAAAATAAAGAATTGCATGGGTACTTTGAGCAAGCCATTAAACAACAAGCCCATTTGCATTTCTTTTATGGATTTGCCTGAGAGGTAGCGCTGCACCTGACTTTGATCAGTTCCAAAATACGATAACATTAAAAATGTTCCGCCAATTAGCCCTGTCCAAACCGTATATCTATTTTCTAAATCGAAAGAAAAATCGAGCACTTGCATTCTACCTGTTGCACCAGCGATATCAATAGCATTTGTAAAAGATACCTCGTCAGGTATTAAGCTAATAATGATGAACAAGGCGGTCACCATTCCAGCGAAAATAACGAACATCTGTTGCTTCTGCGTGACCGTAACGGCTTTAGTTCCCCCAGAAACCGTGTAAATAATAACGAGAACACCAATAACGATGTTGAGCGTAACGATGTTCCAACCGAGGACCACAGATAAAATAATAGCAGGGGCAAATATGGTAATACCTGCCGCTAAGCCACGTTGAATTAAAAATAGGAGAGCGGTAAGAATTCGGGTTTTTAAATCGAAACGATTTTCTAAAAATTCGTAAGCCGTATACACTTTAAGGCGATGGTAAAGTGGAATAAACACTAAACATATAATGACCATTGCGACGGGGAGTCCAAAATAAAATTGAACAAATCCCATACCATCAGAAAATGCTTGACCGGTGGTTGATAGGAATGTGATAGCACTGGCTTGGGTAGCCATAACGGACAAACCAATCGTCCACCACTGCGAGGTATTACCACCTCTTACATAATCCTGAACATTTTTCCGACCTCGCGTTTTCCAAGTCCCATAGCCTACAATAGTGGCTAGGGTGGCAATTAAAACCGCCCAGTCAATCCAGTTTAAAGTTTGCGGCATCGTCCTATGAAAATGACTGCGTTATAAAATAGAAGATCACAATGTAAATGGCATTTGCTAATAGCACAATGGTGTACATTTTCTTCCATTTTTTTTTTGGTTCTGCTGAGTTGTCGTTGTGCATATAAATTGATTGTTAGTTTCTAAGTTCTGTTGAAGTTTCTTTACCTGCAGAAAGCATATTGGCGAATAATCTATAGGCGCCAGAAACACCAGCCGGAAATTCTCTAAAGAAGCTTAAGCCCGTGTAAATATAAAAGCCTTTTCCATATTTCGCCACCAAAAGGCCACCTTCCTTAGAACTCTCACCTTTATCATTAGCGGCGAGTAAGGCTGTAAATTCTTCTCCCCATTCATCAGGGAAATACAAACCGCGCTCTTGAACCCAACCTTCAAAATCTTGAATGGTGATTTTGTTAGGAAAATTAAGTAGGGGATGCTGTGGTTCTAACATACGAACTAAGGCATTTTCGTCGGTAACCCGCTCTCTTGATAATTTTAATTCAAATGGAGCTAGGTTATCTACTAATAAAGGTCTATTGGTATTGTATTGCACAATAAGGTTTCCACCTTCTTCTACATAATCGAGTAAAAACTTTTGTTTAAATTTTAGTTCCTCTAAGATATTATACGCTCTTATACCAACAACAATAGCATCAAAATTTGAAAGGTATTCTGCTGAAATGGCTTCAGGTTTAATAACAGTCACCTTGTAACCGATTTGTCGCAAGCTTTCAGGAACCACATCGCCGGCACCTTCAATATAACCAATATTATCGCCACGTTTTTCAATATTCAATCGCACCACTTTACTTTTACTAGGCATTAATACGGTTTGAAACGGTATATGTGCGTAGTCAATTTCAATGCGCTCGTCAGAAAACCGTTTACCGTTTATATTAATAATTGGACTTATATAACCTTCGCTTTGACTTTTCGGCGGAATAACCGTAAATATGACTTTTTGAACATCTCCTTTTTTAGCGATTTCAATTTTTTGTTTTTCAGGGTAGACACTCCAGTCGATTGGCGAGTCCATTTCTATAAAGCCATTGATGTCGTCCTTGCCGGCTGTAACGGTTACTTCAATTTCTTTTTGGTCGTTGTTTTCAAAAATAAAAACAGCATTACTGATGCTTGTCGAGGCTTCAGGAATAATCTCAAAGGGTCTATATAATTCCCCTTTTTCTGGTTTTGAATACCGGTAAACCACTGGTTTTGTAATTTGTATTGGGGTTCCAGCAATCATTAAATTAAAATCTACAAAAATCGCCCTCGGAGTTTCAGGTAAACCAATCAGTTTTTGATCTTCAACATAGTACATGCCCAAAGTGCTGTCATCATTTAACCAATAAGGCGTGGTATAATTAATGTTTGTGGGAATAACAAGTGACTCTTCAAAATTTAAGCGTTGATTTTGAGCCAACTCTATGCTTTTTGAAATTTCGTTTTGAAGCGGTAAAATGGAGTAGGAGACCAGAGAAATAGGGGCCTGACTTCTATTGACAACTTCTAATTGCAAATTAACTTCGGCATTTGGTGATGCGTTTGGCGTGTTTGCTGTAGCCTCGAGATATAAACCCGCACAGGCTTCAATAATCGCCTTAAGTTCTTTGGTTTTAATGGTTTTCCAATGCTTATTTTCTATAGTTTGAAGCCGTTTATATGCGTCTAATAGTTCTGGAAGATGCGCAGCAGGATTGGTAAAATTAAAGTTAGATTCAATAGCATTTAAAATGGTTCCTATTTCAGTTCCACCTTTAACTCTGTTCCACGAAGTATCAATACCCGCAAAAATGTTTTCGTTATTAGTTAGGGGATCCCCTTTTAAAAATTCAATATATTCTTGTTGTGAACCGCGTTGTGAGAGTCGGCCGAATCCTTGACTCAAATGTTGACTACTGGCAAGTGAAGCAATTTCGTTATTAGAGGTCCCTGTTGTTGGGTAAAAAGCACCAATATCAAAACTGAGCATATTGCTTTTGTCGGCCTCTTCAAATTTTTCTTCACTTCCGTAAAACCACCAAGAAGTATTAAAAAATAAGCGTTTGGCTTGCCAAGTGTCTGTTAAATTTAACTGAGCGCTGAATTTTGAAGGATTTGAAGCCAAATCAAAAGCCTCCATGCTTAATAAGGCAGAGCTGGTGTGGTGACCGTGGGTTCTTCCGGGTGTTCTGTGGTCAAAACGGTTAATGATTACATCGGGTTTGAAGGTTCTGATGGTCCAAATAATATCTGAGAGGACCTCGTCTTTATCCCAAATTTCTAGAGTTTCGTCAGGATGTTTAGAATAACCAAAATCATTAGCTCTAGTAAAAAATTGTTCGCCACCATCGATGCGTCTTGCGGCTAATAATTCTTGTGTTCTTATGACTCCAAGGAGTTCTCTTAGTTCGGGACCTATGAGATTTTGTCCGCCATCACCTCGTGTTAAGGATAAGTAACCTGTTCGTGCATTTAAATGATTAGATATGTACGAAATTAATCGTGTGTTCTCATCATCAGGGTGTGCAGCAATATAGAGGACTGAGCCTAAAACATTCAATTTTTGAAGGGCTTGATAAATTTCTGAAGAACTGAGTTTTTGGGGTTGTTGGGCTTGTACTGAAACGAGGGTGATTAAGAAAAGAAAAAGACAACGTCTAATCTGGCACATAGGATTTTGAGTTAGGTGTTTTCAAATATATAAAAGTTAGTATTCAATGTGATTGGTTTTTGGTTTTTTTAACGCTTGTAAGATTTAGTGTTGCAGCATGATGTTAGGTTTAAAATATTAGGTATTCCTTTAATTTTGACAAACAATTTAAAACTTGTTACATAGGCGCCAAAGCGACTTTGATACGTTACCAAAGTCGCGATGATCCTAAAGTTTATAGCTTGTTTTTCTGTGTTAATTTGAAATCTTGTGTTCCCAGAAGGCACCACTAATATCTGTAATTTTTAGGGTATAGATGCCTTTGGGTAAATTTGCTAAAGCTTCATTTTGTAAATTTAATTTTGCTTTTGCGCCCAATGGAACAATCAAACTGTGTTTTCCGGGTTGTATTTTGGCGACGTAATAATTTGAAATACTTTCAGATTTTAACGAAGCTAATTGGTCTTGCGAGTAGTTAATCACGCTATTGTTTTGTTCATCATACAATTCAATACCAATAACCCAAGAGCCATAAACATCGACGCCTTCAGTTCTATAAACATCAAAGGATACAGATGCATTATTGATTTCACCAGCTGATAGTTCAAGTTTTGGTTTTACCGATTTGTTATGAAGGTCGCCCCAAAGTCCACCGTGAAAAATCTGATTCGTCATCAAGGTTAATCCGAAAATCAATAAAGACCCTATTAAAACAATCTTTGGAAAAATAGTTTCTCGTATAGGTAATATGCCAGAGCCTAACCAAGTAAACCATTTCTTTTGAGTGATGGCAAAGTTGTTTTTTATGAAGTAATTGTCCATGGAGTATTTTCCACTTCCTGTTAAAAATAAAACAAAGCCTGTAGCAATACCTAGGACACCAATTTGCCATTCATCTAGGCAGGTGGTGCCAATCCAGCCCGAGCCTAAAAGAATTCCTAAAGCCAGAAAAAACACGCCAATACTCATAAGGCGTGCGAACAAACCGAAGATGATAAATAGGCCAACAATGCCTTCGACAATAGTAAATATGACCATGTTTAACCAGAGTGCATCCGGATTTTCAACTAAATACTGAATAATGGGTTTTATACCTATAGCATTAGGCAAAAAGTGATTGAACTTTACCCCGATGTATCCTGCGACGTCAGGATCTAGTTTATCGGCTAAAATTGTGCGTCTCCACAAGGCTGAGAAATAGGTCCAGCCCACAACTAATCGCAATGCCAGCGTCAATAGACCTGCATCTTGTTTTATACTGATGTTTTTCATTTTTATATATCTATAATTAGTATACTACTAGTGCTAAGTCACTAGAAAATTTTTCTCTAGGTTGAAAAGTTACTACAGATATACTTTAAAATTTTGATGTAGAATATAAAGTGGAATGGCAGATATGGCCTGTTCTCTCTCTTTATATGAGTAAACCGAGGCTTTGTCTAACTTATAGGTGTTAAAAGCGACGTCTGTGCTAATTATAGCGTTCGATGGGACATCTTTAAGCTCTACTTTTTTTTTGGACGCTGAAATAAAAGCGACATTAAAGCTACTACAATTTGAAGTGCTGAGTGTTACTTTAGATTTATTGCTTACTTCGGTTTGAGGAAGATTAAGTTCGGTCTCAATAAAGTTTCTAACCTTACACGGAGAGACCAGTAATAAGGCAACTAAACCAAAAAAGGGGAGAAGCTTAATAAGTGTTTTTATGTTCGATTTGAAATTCACCATGCAAACCTACAGAATAATTGAAGCCATTATCGTTAATATTATGGTAATTAAAAACGTGTCTGTTTTTTTTGATTTGGCAGGTGTTTAAATCGAGGGAAAGTCAGATGATTTGAGTATATTAAAATTTGGAAATCAGTTGATTATACTCATAACCACTTTTTCTTTTTAAAGTAAAATAGCATTAGCATAAAAATGAGAACCATTACTATTAAGAGAATAAAGTAGCTGTTTTTATACTCTAACTCTGGCATATTTTCAAAATTCATTCCGTAGATACCTGCAATAAATGTCAGTGGGATGAAAATAGTAGATATTATGGTTAAAACCTTCATCACTTCGTTCATTTTGTTGCTAATGCTGGTCATGTACATATCCATTAAACTCCAAATCATTTCGCGGTAAATATCTATATTTTCTGATACCTGAACTAAATGATCGTAAACATCTCTATAATAGGTGATTGTTTGCTTATGAATTAATGGATTTTCCATTTTTTCTATGCGATTAATCACTTCTCTCAAAGGTGAAATGGCGCGCCTTACTCTTAGTATTTCACGTTTAAGCTGTTGAACTTCATTACTTATGGTTTCTTTAGCTTCTCCAGAAAACAGATCTGTTTCTAAATCTTCAACTTTATTTCCTAAGGTTTCCGTAAGACTAAAGTAATGATCTACTACCGCATCGATTAAAGCGTACATGAGATAATCTGATTTAGAAGATCTTATTCTGCCCTTGGAGTTTCTGAGACGGTCTCTAATAGGATCGAAAACATCACCCTCAGATTCTTGAAACGATAAGACGTAATTTTCTCCTAAAATTAAACTCACTTGCTCGTTGGTGATGCGCTCTTCCTCATCGTAATACAACATTTTTAGAGCCACAAAAATATAATCCTCGTATTCATCAATTTTTGGACGTTGCGTGGTATTAACAATATCCTCTAAAACTAAAGGGTGCAGTCCGTATTGCTTTCCGATTTTTTCAATTTCTGAGGTGTGATGCAGTCCATTCACATTAATCCAAGATACCGAATCGGTGCCCTTAAACGAAAGTGTACTTTCAATATTTTTATGAACGACTTCTTCAATGGTATCCTTGGTGTAATCGAAAGACTGAATTTGAATTTCGCTACCAGATTTGGTTCCTGTATATATGAGGGTACCAGGAACTTGCCCAATGTGCTTCTTGTAATTTTGTGTGCGTTTTTTTTTATTTTTCTTCATGAGTTACAAAATGCTGCTGTCGTCTAAAGCGTCCTTTTTTACCAAAGTTACAGCTTTTTGTATTATCAGATTATTAGGATAGGTTACCAAGTTGCCGTTATCTTCTCTCAATAACAACTGAAACGCCCTAATATCTTCAATAATAGCCTCAATAGGAAAATCCTTATCATGAATTTTTATCTTATCTCCAACTTTATAAGGAAAGGAAAAAAACATGATGACGCCAGAGGTAATATTACTTAAGATCGACCAAATAGCAAAAAGACCTATTCCAATAACTGCAAAAACTGAGGAAAAAACTAGGGTGACGTCTCTTACTTCTACACCTAAAATAAAAGCTTCTACAGTGAGCGATAGTAACACAAGAGTAACAGTGGCATAACGCCCTATCAAAACTGCTCTGGCTTCAGTGGTACCACTTTTTTTTCCAATTTTTTTTACAGTAATAACAATGATTGCTCTAATAATAAGTAAAATTATAAGCAATATGAAAGTAGAGATGAAGGCATCTCTATGATTAAGAAAAAAGGTATTCATAAAAAGTGGATTATTGCCTTACAAATATAGTTTAGAATATGCCTTAGTCTAATCTAATTTTAAAGTTTCTCTAAGCTCTTGGTCGGCATTATTGTTCTTGGTCCAGTATGCAGATTTGATGGTTTTTAGCTTTGTAGCTTTTGTGGTTAATTTCTTTGACGTGGAGCCATGCCCACTCAGTGTCGTTTCTTCCCAACCCAAAATATCAAAAGGAAATTGGGTGTTGAAGTTTATTTTTAAGCTTCGATTTAAATCGGGATAAGAAATTGTGTATAATCCATTTTTAAGACTCGCATTCGCACTGTATGCTTTAATGGTTTCATGCCTCAATCTCAGATATTCTAAAGCTGGAATCATTTCAAAAGATCCTGTTGGCAGGCTATTCGGATCTATTCGCAGTTTCGTCCACACTTCGTTTTCAGTCCATGTTTTTTCTAAAGTGAACTCCTGGTCTGCCTCGCCTTGAAAATAGGAATGTGAGGTAATTTCAAAAGTATCTCGATTATTAAGTTGAGTGTAAACATGGCCGCACCATTCTTGTATAGAGGCGGAAACTTTTAGAGCATGCTGATCATTAGACACTGGGAAAAAGGTGCTTTGCATGATAGAATAGGGATATATACCTGTGACAAAATTCTTTGTGGCGTTTAACTTTAAGACTGAAGTGTTGTTCTTGTTATAGGTATCTGCCTTTACCTGAATTTCGGGTAAGACATCTTCGGTAACAAAGACTAAAACCGCGGTACCTTCGCGTATTTCACCGTAACGTGCCTGCTCTAATTGGTAGGAGGTAATTTCGGCATCACCAGCATACCAATAGGCTTTAAATTCCTCAGATAATGGCGTTTTTTTTACCTTGGTTTCAGTTTCAGGAAGGGTTTTTTCTGTTAATTCCGAGACTTCCGAAACGGTTTTTTTACAAGAACTTAATGTCAATAACAGAATGAGCCCTATTAAACATAAAGGCTTAAATTTTAAAGGTATATTCATGAAGGTTGTATTAAGAATTTGGAATAAAAAATTAGTGTATAATTTTCTTAATTCTGAAGACAAAGTTACAATCCTAAAGTCCTTTTGCAATGGAAATTAACGTTTCATAAAGTAAATGTGTGGGCAAACCAACAACATTATTATAAGAACCCTCAACATTGGTAATAGCAATTGTACCAATCCATTCTTGTATGCCGTAAGCACCGGCTTTATCCAAGGGATTAAAGTTGTTAATGTAGTACCAAATTTCCTCATCTGTGAGTTTTCTAAAGGTCACTTTTGTTTTGGTATTGACTAGTTTTTGGTAGTTTTTTAAGCTGAAACAAATTGAGGTGATGACTTCATGGGTTTGACCACTTAAAGTTTTTAGCATATTGAAGGCGTCTTCTTTATCCTTCGGTTTTTCAATGGGTTTGCCATTAAGCCACACAATGGTGTCGCTAGTAATGAGTATGGTATGGCTTTTAAAATCTTTAAGGAAGGGTTCCGCTTTTAATTTTGCTAAATAGTCGGTGATTTCTTCAGCTTTTAAATTTTCAGGATAAACTTCTTCAATAGGTTGAAGTTGAATTTCGAAATCGAGATTTAAAGCTTTTAAGAACGCATGACGTCTCGGTGATGCCGAGGCCAGAATAATATGAAAATCTTTAAGTTTTTCTTTGAGCATATTATTTCAAAATGAAACTGTACAACAATAATGAGAGCATACCAGCGAGTAAAACTAGTTTTAAA
>CAYMDB010000100.1:0-9504 GCA_964388865.1 uncultured Flavobacteriaceae bacterium | reverse complement strand
CGTTGCTGCTGTCGTCGCATAACTCTATGTCTGTTGCTGGATTTAGGGTGGGTTGCGGCACTGCAGAAATAGAAAACGATGTAAGATCATAACACTCTTGACTTGCGTCTCCAATACGTGCCCAAATAAGCTGTGGACTCGTAACATTGGCATAGTTAGCCGTAAGAGGACTCAAATTATCTATAGCATCTTGCTCTGTAAAATGGTAGCTTATAGCAAAATCAGTCGCATTTTGAGACCCCAGAATTAAAGCATCATTTTGGGATAAATCGAAATCAGCAGTACCATCACTATCACAAATTATTAGATTACTGGCTAAATTAGCAGTAGGGCTGGGTTTAAATTCAACAATTACAGAATCAGAAGATTGGCATACTCCTGTAAAAACGACGTCCACAGCATAAATACCGGGTTCGGTAACCGTAAGAACTGAACCCGTTTCACCGGCAATTTCAACTCTATCATCTGGTGTTGATGGATCTGCCGCATAGTACCAAACATGGTTTGCTGCAGGAATGCCTGTATCTAACGTAACTGAAGATCCGCCACAAGTTGCATTACCTTGGGCAATGGTGATATCATCTCCCAAATCACCTCCTAAATCAAAACTACCAGCTTTTAGAAATACACCAGAGTCATAATTTGCGTCACCGTCATCTGCAACGACGAGTTTAATGGTATAATTTTCGCCGGGATTCACAGCAGACTGCGCCGTGAAAACTGCTGTTCTTCCATCAAATGATATTGGTGGACCATTTGCAGGTGTATATTCCCCAAAATACTGTTCATTTATTGCAGGACAAAATCCATTATTTGGATGAATATTTGTCACTAAAATTGGAGTATTCGTTCCGGGTAGCACGGCTAAGTTGGTGGTATTACCCATTGAATCCGTTAGTAAAAAAGCAAATGCATCTGAAAAACTACATTCAAAACTTCCCATATCATACTCCTCAGAAGCCATTATAAAATCAAAACTTATGGTATCTGCTAGCGGAGTAAAGTCAAATTGAATATAACTAGCATTATAGGAATTAATACCTGTAGCGGCGTCCAAATCTGCATCACCTGGCCATCCCGTCATTGTTCCGTCACCTAAAAAAGCGTTAGGACCACCTGATTGACTCGCATCACCACTTGTTAATAATAATCCATCTTCAAAAGGAAAGTCAATACCATTACCAAAAAAATAACCGATTCCATTGGGTTCTGCAGAACTAAAATTAATTCCTGTTGAGGCAATAATATTAGAAACTCCTGCACATGGGCTATTCACCAAAACCTCTTCAATTAATTGCTCTACTGTAAATGTATCTTGATCTACCACTACGTTTGGACCTAAAACAAAAACAGTAATTGTTGTTTCATCTGAACAGCCTTGTGGATTATCATCTTCAACCGTTAGAGTAACCGAATAAGTACCTGAATTGGTAAACGTATGAGACACGTCTAATCCTGTTGCCGTATTTCCATCACCAAAATTCCAACTATAGGTCGCAGTAGTACCATCAATAGAAAATGTAGCACTACCAAAAAAATCTATGGACTCCCCCGGCAATATGCCAATTACGCCAGATCCGTTTGGTTGTGGTGTTGTGTTATTAATAGATGCTACGATATCTTGACAAGGAGTAGCACATAATATTTCAGCTTCCCAGCCGTTGAGATTTCCAGAATTATTAGAAATAAATTCAATGGTTAAACAACCTGAAGTATTGGCATCTGTTGCCGAGACTTCATCAGGACTATTAGTGCCTGCATAACTGCCAATTAAAGGCGCAGATGTATCGTCCCCATCATAAATATACATGGTGTCAGGTGATATTCCGAGCTGAGTTGTAAAGAGTGTAAAATTAAGAATGATAAATTCATCTGCATTTTGGGGACATATCGTAGTTACTAGGTTTTCATTGTCGCCATAGTTTCCAAATTCACCGCCAGAATCATAGAATATATCAGGCGCGCAACGATTGAACGTTCCATTTTCCATTAAAATGTCTTGCGAAAAGCAAATTGTAGACATGAAGACTGCTACAACACAAAGTAATTTTTTCATGTTTTGGTTGTTCAGAACACACTCCCATAAATATTAGCAAGATCTATTTATGCTCAGCGGTTTTTTTAGACGCGGAATTTAAACAAATAATACGAATCCTATAAAGAATTCTGTTACAAAACATGATATCTTAGATGAACGTTTCCCACTGATATTTGTTATTTTTGCAAATAAAAAGATGGTACCAACAAAAATTTCTATAGTTCCAACGTCTAATGATGCTATTTTAAAGTTCGAAGCCGATCGGTTTTTAACAAGTCATAATAGTTTTGAGTTTAGCAATATAGATGAGGCTAAACACTCCCCTTTAGCCCAACAATTATTTTATCTCCCTTTTGTAAAAAAAGTGTATATCGCGTCAAATTTTGTAGCAATCGAGCGTTATAATATTGTTGAATGGGCCGATGTGCAAAATGAGGTTGCTTCCCAGATTGAAGATTATTTGTCTAAAGATGGAATTGTAATTACAGAGGAGGCCACGAAGCCAAAAGCAGCTGTAACTATTTATGCAGAGAGCACGCCTAATCCAAGTGTTTTAAAATTTGTATGCAATAAAGTCCTTGTCCCTAATCTTTTTGAATTTACCTCTATTGAGGAAGCAAAACCCTCTCCATTGGCAACCGCTTTGTTTCAATTTCCTTTTGTAAAAAACGTATTTATGGAAAAGAATTTTATTTCCATTACCAAATTTGATATTATTGAATGGGAAGAAATTACATTACAATTACGTGAGTTTTTAAAATCTTATATTGAAGACGGCAAAACGATTTTAAATGATGCTGCTCCAAAACAATTGAATAAAACCGAAAAAGCCATCGAGCAAAAATTTGAAGCCTTAGATGACATCTCGAAAAATATTATTAACATTCTAGAGGAATATATAAAACCTGCCGTGGAAAGTGATGGCGGCAATATAGAATTTAGGTCTTATAACGAACTCACTAAAAAAGTTGAAGTTTTGTTGCAAGGTGCCTGTAGTGGTTGTCCTTCCTCTACGTTTACCTTAAAAAATGGCATTGAAAACATGCTTAAAGATATGCTTAAAGATCCCGAAATAACGGTTAATGCAATTAATGGTTAACACTAATTATTCGTGTTTAAGCAAGATTATTTATATTTTAGTGATGAAACAAAAAATAACAATTATGAAAAAACAAATTAATAAAATTACAATAGGCCTAGTTTTTTTGTCATTATTATCCTTGGTTAATGCACAAACAATAGATATGACGGCAGAACGTACCTTGATGTCTAAAGATGCAAGCGTTCCGGTTAAGGCAGAAGGTTCACCCTATATTAGCGATAGCTTTATGTTGGCGCGAATTTCTTCCTACGGTAATAAAATATTCAACGCTAGATTTAATGCCTTTAATAATGAAATGGAAGTTAGCATAGAAGACAATAAAGTTATAGCTCTAGATAACAAAGTTGATTTTGAAGTTATTTTTACGGCTGAAAATAAGATTTATAGAACAGTTACCTATCTTGATGATAACGCTACCTCAAAAAGAGGTTTTCTTGTTGTTTTATTTGAGAATGATAAATACAGTCTTTTTAAAGAAGAACGCATCACCTTTAATGAAAAAGTTGAAGCAAGAACCTCTTATGATAAAGCTAAGCCGGCATCATACAACAGGATTGATGATCTTTACTTCATAAAGTTAGAGGATAAAATCACCTTTCTTCCGCAAAGAAAGAAAGACTTCTTACAACGCTTCTCTAAGCATGAAAAAGAATTAAAATCTTACATGAAAAACAACAAATTAAATCCTAAAAATGAAGACGAACTGATTACACTAGTCAAACATTTGTCAACACTTAACCAGTAAAATATTACAATCGCATAAAAACAACAATTATTTTACAAAATTGATGTTTGAAATTTGGAATCGCTTTAAATTTTTTGTTATTTACGCGCTTTAATCATTTAAAATCAAATTATTATGGCAGTATTAAAAGTAATTGAAGTCTTAGCTAACTCAAACGAAAGTTGGGAAGATGCAACCAAAAAAGCAGTGAAAGAAGCCTCTAAAACCGTGAAAAATATACGCTCGGTCTATATTCAAGATCAAAGCGCTATTGTTAATGGCAGTGACGTGACGGAATTCAGGGTAACTTTGAAGCTGACATTTGAAGTAAAATAAAAAATTAAAGTTTAGAACAACCATTAACTCGGACTAACATGTAGCCGAGTTTTTTATTAAAATCTAAAGTAAACAACATGGACACACAAAGATGGATTGACGCTGGTTACAACTTAATCATTGATTATGGACCAAAGATTATATTTGCTCTTGTTATTTGGATTATTGGCAGCTTTGTCATTAAACAAATACTAAGGGGTTTGGGTAAAGTGATGACCAAATCTAACTATGACGAAAGCTTAAAGAAATTTTTATTAAATCTTATTAACTGGATTTTTAAAATCGTTTTGATCATAGTGGTCTTAGGCACTGTTGGCATAGAAACCACATCTTTTGCCGCAATTCTTGCAGCTGCTGGTTTAGCTATTGGTTTGGCTTTGCAGGGTTCACTCGGTAATTTCGCTGGCGGTGTTTTAATAATGATCTTTAAACCATTTAAAATTGGTGATTATATTCAAGCCCAAGGCGAATCTGGAACTGTAAAGGAAATTGAAATATTTACCACCAAACTAACAACCCCAGACAATAAAGAAGTTATTATTCCTAACGGTAAGTTATCCAATGATAATATTGTCAACTATTCTACTGAGACCACAAGGAGGGTTGATATTACTTTTGGTGTTAGTTACGATTCTGATATTAAAACAACCAAAACGGTTATTATGGCTGTTTTAGACAAACACCCTTTAGTTTTAAAAGAGCCAGCATCTGCAATTAATGTTGCTGAATTGGCAGATAGTTCTATCAATTTTTTTACTAGAGCTTGGGTAAATACACCAGATTATTGGGGGGTGCGATTTGATCTTATTGAACAAACCAAAGAAGCTCTAGACGCTGCAGGTATTGAAATCCCGTACCCACATCAGGTAGAGATACAAAAACAGGGTTAAGCTTTTTTTGAAGCGATAAAATCTTTTAAATAATAAGGTTCAAAATAAGCGACATCTTCCGTGTCGCTTTTATCATATTTTAATTCTGACAATGACGCCATTTGATTTGCAGAGGGTAATTTTCCTTCAATAAAAATGGCATTTGGATGCTGGATTATAGCTTTAGTTTTTTCCACTCCATTACCTATAAAATAAACTTTACCCTTATTGAGTTCTGAAGCAAAACTTTCTTCCGTTAAAATTTCAGCTTCCGTTTCTCTTATCAAGGCGAACTTAGCACCGTAAATGGCCGAATATACTTCCATTCGTCGTGCATCTAACATGGGCACAATACAACCGTGATCCGTGGCAACCTGATGTGCTAAACTCTCGAGGGTATCTACTGCAATTAGCGGCTTTTCTAAGGTAAAACAAAGTCCTTTAGCTGCTGAAACCCCAATACGTAAACCTGTATAAGACCCAGGGCCTTTGCTTACCGCAACAGCGTCAATTTCAGAAGGTTTAATTTTAGCCGTTTTAAAAACCTCATCGATAAAAAGATGTAGCGTCTCGGCATGAGAATACCCAGCTCCCATATCCTCTTTTAAAACCAAAGTCTTTCCGTCCTCAGATAGAGAGACCGAACAGTTGGTTGTTGCCGTTTCTATATTGAGTATTAGCGCCATTTCTAAAACATTAGGTAACTCTTGTTCTTAATCCTTTGAAGCTTCGAGGTTGCTGTTTTTTACTTCAATAAGGTCACCTGCCTTAAGTGTTTTCGAGACCACATTATAGGGACCCGTAATAATTTTATCATTTTCACTTAAACCCGATACAATTTCAATATTTGTATCATCTTGGATGCCTGTTTTTACAACGCGTAATTTTGCCTTACCATTATCATTTACAAATACACATTCAAACTTTTCTTCTTGTAGAGATATCCCGTCGTCGGTATCCATAGGCTTACTATACGTTTTATTAGTAGAACTGGTATCTGTTTTTATTACGATAGCACTAATGGGAACTGTAACAGCATTTTCGCGTCGTTGCGTAATAATATCTACAGTTGCCGTCATGCCAGGTCTAAAAGGTGAATAGGATTCTGGTTTACCTTCTGTTAAATCTCTGTAAGACGCTTCAATAATTCTAACCTTGACCTTAAAATTAGTAACCTGATCAGCCCCTAAAGCCCCTGCTGCAGAATTTGCAATTGCAGTAACAACTCCTCTAAATTCTTTTTTTAAATATGCATCTACTTCAACAAGTGTGGAATCTCCGATCTGCACCTTTACAATGTCATTTTCATTGACATCTACTTCGACCTCCATATTTTTTAAGTTAGCCACGCGTAAAATCTCTGTACCTGCCATTTGCTGCGTACCCACCACACGCTCGCCACGTTCTACACTTAAAAGTGAAATAGTACCACTCATAGGTGCATATATAGTTGTTCTGTTTAAATTGTCTTTGGCTTCGTTTACGGTAGCCGCAGCACTTTTAACACTGTAATAGGCTGAACTTTTACTTGCTACCGACGTTTCATAGGCTGCAATAGATCGGTCCCAATCTGATTTTGAAATCACTCCTTTTTCAAAAAGAACTTTATTTCTATCATAATCTGCTTTGGCTTGCTTTAAATTAGCTTCTGCCTGCTCTAAACCAGCTCTAACATTTTGATAAGACGCCTGAGAGCGGTTCACGGCAGATTGAATTAAATCTGGATTTACCCTGACCAACAGGTCTCCTTCTTTAACCTCTTGTCCTTCTTTAAACGGCAACTCTAAAATCTCACCTGACACTTCAGAAGAAATTTTAACTTCAATCTCTGGTTGTATTTTTCCTGTTGCAGAAACGGTTTCTACAAGATCTTGAAGCACCACTTCTTTAACTGTAACTTCTTTAAAATTTCCTTTTTTACCGAACCATCCCATTTTAGACCCCACGACTAAGACGATTAGTGCGAGGATTACAACTCCGATACTAATTTTTACTGTTTTGCTCATAACTAAAATTTTAATTCCGTTGCTGGTATTCCAAAGTACAACTCTAAGACTTTCAACTTAAAAATGTAATCGTATTTCGAACGATTCACCTCAATTTTAGCGTTGTCAAATCTTAATTTAGATTGACTAAAATCGAAGGCATTAGTTAAACCCACATCATAGCGCTCTTTAGCGTAATCGTAGGCTAATTGTTGAGATTCTAAGGCTTTCTCTGCAGCTTCATAAGACTTCAAGGCCCCTTTCGCATCAACGTATGCTTGGTATACCGTAGACTCTAAATCTAATTCTGCTTGCTCTAACTGAAATTTGCTTCGCTCTAAATTAATTCTACTTCTCTGCACATTTCCTTTGGTTGAAAAGCCATTTAATATCGGAATATTTAATTGAAATCCGTATGCAATGCCGTCATTTTGATATAATTGATCTAAAAAAGGATCTGCCCCTGTTTCAACTGTAAACGTATTTGGAAACTCGCCTATAACAGCTTGCCCGGTTCCTTCAACCGTACCTATTTGTCTGGTTATTGTTGGGTTATTTGGATCTACAAATTGTCTAAACGAGGTCGCATCCGTATATCTTGTATCATAACCAAAAAAGGCTAATAATGTAGGATAGTTGGCTCCTTTAGCGATTTGTAAATCTTTCTCTGCTAAATCAACATTCTGTTCCGCAATTTTTATTTCAGAACGAGACGCCTTAGCATTTGATATGATTTCTGATACGCTTTTGGTTGAAATCCCTTCTTTAACGATATCGTAACCTTCATCTTCAATATCGAAATTTTCATAATCTTTTATAAGTAATAACTGTGCAAGACTAATTAGAGAAATTCTTATACTGTTTTCTGAATTTATAATAGATTGTTGTTCACTTGCATCAGTGGCCTGAATTTCTAGTAAATCGCCTCGAGGTAAGGATCCGGCTTCAACCAAATCTTCGGTTCGCTTTATTTGCTCTTTCGTAACACTATTTTGAGACTTTAACACTTCAAGATTAGCCTTATTGAGTAAAACTTGAAGATATCCGTTTGCCACAAACAGTGAAATATCATCTTTCATTTTATCTAGGCGGTATTGGCTCGCTAATTTTGATATCTCAGCGCGTTGCAATTGTCTTACATTTCTAAGACCATCAAACAAAGTATAGCCTACATTTATACGCCCTGTAACAGATAAAAATGTAGTGGTTTGCGCATTATTAGTAACAGGATTAAAACTAAGGCCTGTGTTTTCAGAGACACCACTGTTGGCGCTTATGCTTGGTAAAAAATTACCGCTAGCTGTCAACTTATCAACATCCGCTAATTCTAAATCTAATTCACTCTGCTTTACTGAAATATTGTTATCTAAAGCATATTGAACGCATTCCTTAAGCGTCCATTTCTTATTTTGAGCTTGGCTAAAAACTCCCAAAATGAGTACTATTATTATGATTGATTTTTTCATGATACTTATAGGTCTATATAAAACTTGAAGTGTTACACTGAGGTGTGAGAATTATAGATTGAAACTTATTGTTGTGCATATTTTAGTACTCCTTGTAATTGATTCCATACTTTAATTTTATCCGATTTAGATAGCCCACTCTTAACTTCAACAAAAATACCATCACTTATTCCGAGTTCTATAGCTCTTCGTTCGAACTCCTGATTAGTAGTTTCTACCTCAACAAATGGTTCTTGAGTCTTTGTATCGTATTGAACCAGCGCTTCTTTGATGGCTAAAACGTTTTCAGATTTGTCTAAAATAATAGAAGCGTTGGCACTAAGGCCTGCCCTGATAAAGGTAGAATCGATATTTTTAAGTGTTCCCTTTATCTCAAACTGAATAGCGCCATTTTCGGCAACACCTTTTGGAGCAATATAATCTAAAATTGCATCAAATTTGGTGTTCTCAATAGCGCCCACGGTAATCTCTAAAGGTAACCCATCCTTTATTTTTCCTACTTCACTTTCATCTATCTTTCCTTCAAAAATCATCTTTTTGATATCTGCTAACGATGCTATAGATGTTCCTTCATTAAAATTATTGGCTTCAATTACTTGATTTCCTGCTTTTACCGGAACGTCTAACACCATGCCAGATACGGTAGCTCTAACTTGCGTTTGAGCTATATTTCCTAATCCAGTTGTTGTCCCTGTTTTAATGATGTCATAGTTTTGAAGTGACTGCTTGACATCGATGCGGGATTGATCTACACGTTGCTTGGCTTGTAAATAGGTATTATTAACCTGATCAAATTCGTTTGCTGCAATAACTCCCTTATCAAAAAGCTCTTTTTGGCGCTCATAAATAGATTTCTGCGTCTTAAAATTTATTTCAGCAGTTTGCAATGCATTTTTACTTGAAGCAATACTATTTTTTGCACTAGTCAATGAGGATACATTAGGGATCACTCTTATTTTAGCAATTAAATCACCTGATTTTACA
>CAYMDB010000099.1:0-9512 GCA_964388865.1 uncultured Flavobacteriaceae bacterium | reverse complement strand
TTTTTTGTACTGTTTTTTCTTGAGCTCTAACCTCAGTTGAGGTATAGACTAACATCCCAAATACCATAGGAATAAAAAGGGTGTACTTTAAAAGATTCAGCTGCTTTGATTTTGATTTTTGTAACATAGCAATTCGTTTTTTGATTAATGATGATTTAAAAAAGGTATTTGTAAAGGACACTTGGTTGACGTCAAATACCTGATGCAATAAACTTTGATAATAATCTGACTTACCGTTTTCTTTTACGGCTTTTGCATCGGCAATATATTCGTGTAATTCTTTAATACGATGCTGGTAGATATAAACTAATGGATTAAACCAACATACAATTCTCAAGAGTTCAAAAAAGAGTAAATCTAGGCTGTGTAGCTCTTTAATATGAACCAGTTCATGCTTATATATGGTTGTTTTTTGCTGTTCAGGGATTTGCTCCCCCATAAAAATGGTATTAAAAAATGAAAACGCAGCCGTGCTTTTTATAAGTTTTACAATTAACACATTCCCTTGCCAACGTTTTGGATTTTTATGTTTTAACCAATAGAGTTTTGTAATCTTAAAAAGAAAGAGCAGCAACGCAATGATGATCCCTGCTATTGCAATACTTTGCCAAATTGGTGTTTGGGGTTGTTCTATAATGATGCCAGCTTGTTCTGCAATTTGAATCTCGTAAACTGATGGAGTTTTTGTCCCGATAAAAACTTCGGGTAAGTGGATCACGGCATCTTTTGTGGCAATTTTTCGTAATTCGGGAAGTTTAAAAAATGGCAAAACAAAAGACAACACTGCTGTGATTAAAAGATAAGCGCGGTTGTAATTAAAGAAGGTTTCACGCTTTAGAAACAGGTCGTAAATCAATAAAAACAAAGCCTGAAATGCTATAATTTGGAGAATGGTATGCAGCATGACTATTTGTTTTTGTTAATTTCTTCGAGTAGAACCTCTATGTCTTTAATATCTACATCATTTTTCTGTACAAAGAAAGAGACCATACTTTTAAAGGAGCCTTGAAAATAATTATCTACCAATTTATTAATCGACTGGTTGCTGTAAGATTCTTTAGCCACCACCGGAAAATACAAATGGCCCTTCCCCTGTTTCTCATAGTTGACAAAACCTTTGGATTCTAAAATTCTAATGATAGTAGATACAGTGTTGTAGGCGGGTTTAGGTTCTGGTAAAAGTTCTATTACAGATTTTACTGTGGCTTTTTTAAGTTGCCACAATGCCTGCATAATCTCTTCTTCGGCTTTGGTTAATTGTTTCATGCATTGTAATGTATAAGATAATAGCAAATCAAATGTAACTAATTTTTTAGTTAAAACTAAGTTTTTAGTTAATAATATAACTTTGGGGCATAAATTTCGTCTAATCATTAGGACTAAATAAATAGTATGGAAATCTTTTTGGTGATCCTAGCACTACTCTTAACGCTATTAGGGATCCTTGTAGTTTTTTGCCTGTCGTCCCCGTAGAACTTAGCAGTTGGGCTGATCTTTTGGTTTTACATTTTACCGATGAAGTGGAGCTGCGTCAAACCTTTTTAATTATTACTTTTTTGGTGGCCTTATTCATCTCTATTTTAGATTTCATCATTCCTGCTGTGCGTACCAAACACTTAGTGGACAACAGAGTTGGGATGATTGGTACAACACTAGGTTTGGTTGCTGGGCTACTCCACCCCTATGCCTTCGGAATTATTATAGGTTCCTTTACAGAAACCATTATTGGCGAAATAATGCATATAGACGATATGAAAAAAGCCTTAACAGCGGCTTTTGGTTCGTTTTTCGGCTTTTAAGCTTCAACCTTTTTAAAATTTATTGTAGCCCTAATCTATCTAGGATTCTTTATTGTAAAGCTTTTAGAACATGATTCTAATTGGTTTTAGACATATTTTCTCATCTGTTAAAAATAAATAGAAAAACCTAGCGACTTAAAAGAGGCTAGGTTTAACTTTCTTGCTATTAACTCAACAATTACTTAAAAGGGATTAATTAATAATTTGTTGGCTTGTGTAAATATATAGAAGTTCAATCGATTTTTGTTGCGGAAAAACCGCAAAATTGATGCGGAAAAACCGCAATTTACAGCAAAGACGCTGGTTTTGAGCATTTTTAATTGTAAAAAAAGTGTAATTTTTTTCCTTATTTTAAAGATATCCCCTTTGTCTTGCCTCTTCAAGTAGGGTTTCATCCTTTCCATCGCTAACTAAAAATAATAATTTAAGCTGTTTCTTTCGCTTTTCGATGGCGCTCGTTGTTAAACCAATATACTCACTTAAACTTCTTGTTTTTATACCTTGTGATAATAAATGTAAAATTTTACGATTAATATCATCGACATAAATTTCGCTGGAAATGGTTTTCTTGATAAAATTATTAACGGTGGTGCTGTAATATGGAGGGGATTTTATGATTTGATGAAAAGCATCTGCCAACTCCACAGAGGTTAAGTCACTTTTAATTAAAAATCCGTCAGGTTCAATTTCTTTGATAATATTGTGAATTCTAAACGACTCGTTAAACATCGTTAATATTACAATTTTGGTTGCTGGAAGTAATTTTTTAGCCAATAGCGCCAAGTCCTCACCCGAGGTATACCTTCCATCTTCTGATGCTGGCAAACTAATATCAAAAAAACAAACGTCATAAGGTCTAGCTTTTGCTGCACGCTCTATCATAATCACAGCGGTATCACAGTTATTTGCTGTATCTATGTGTAGGGTTTGATTCTCCTTCTTCACAGCCATTAATACATTTTGATAGCCCTCGAGAATTATGGGATGGTCATCTACCATTAAAATTTTAATATCCGTCATAGCGTTTCACTTAAGTATGGGATTTTTACGTTAATTGTGCTTCCTTGATTTATTTGAGACGATAATGTAATGGTTCCGTCGCAATCAGCAGCCCGAGAGGTCATATTTTTAAGACCAATGCCTTTCTTACTTTTCGAGGTATCAAAACCAATTCCATCATCAATAATATCCAAGCAAATTACATTTTTTTCTAAGGAAATACTAATTTTAATTGTTTTAGCCTCAGCGTGCTTAAAGATATTTTGCATAGACTCTTGAATGATTCTATACATATTTATTTTCGTTTTATTGGGCACTAGATCCCAACTAATATCAAAATCATATTTAAATTCGTGACCTAAGCCATAGGCTTTTGATTGCGTTTCAATAAGTTCAGTTAGAATTTCTATGAAACCTGAACCGGCTACAAAATCAGTGTTCAATTCATGTGAAATTTTACGGATATCCTCTTCTATGGTTTTTAACTGCGCTATGTAATTAGCTCTGGTTTTCACAGCCTCTTTACCCTCCTTAGAATTCATAACATCTAAGCTTAATCGGGCACCAAAAAGTCGACCTAAAACACCATCGTGTAATTCCTTTGATACGCGAATTTTTTCTTTGGCTCTGGCTTCGTCGACCTTGTCTTGTTGCCCAAGTAGAAGATTATAAATAGCTTCATTGGCTTTTTGCTGAACCTGTACAAGTCTTAATTTTCTGTTTTTGGCGCGTTGCGAAATCACCAGATAAACGAGTATGGCGGTGAGTAGAAGTCCAATAGAAAGAATAAGTAAGTACAGGTTTTCTTTGGAAATTTGTTTGTTTTTGGCTTCGAGCTGGTCGGTACCGTATTTAATTCTGGCAAATTTATTTCTTACTTTCCGCTCTCTATCAAGTAAACTATCACTTAAGGCTATATGTTCTTCTAAGTACGATTTGCTTTCTTCCCCTTTAGTTAAATTGGCCAAAATAAGCATGGATTCTAAATACAAATCATTAATTGGTATGTCTTTAGAAATCTTATAACTTTCTTTAGCATATTTAAGCGCTGAATCTTTCTTTTTGTTAGCCTTATAAAATTTTGCAAGATCAATTGAAACTGCGAGTATGGTATACTGGTCTTCGATACTATCCCCAATTTTTAGAGCGTATTTTAAGTCGGACTCTAATGTCTTATACTCATAATTTCCATAGAGAAATTTAGTAAACGCATAATTTTCTAAAACCAAGGCATAAAATGACATGTCTTTTTTTAAAACCTCAGTTTCCTCTAAAAGTTCCCTGTAGATACTCAGCGTCGTTTCTAAATCCCCCTTATCCCGGTATGTGATAGCTAAATTATTTTTTGATTGTAAATTCAAATAATAGTTATTTTTTAGGCGTTTTGTTAATTCTATGGCCTGATTATGATATGAAATTGATTCCTCATAATTTCCGAGTTTTAGAGATACTATCCCTAAAAGATTTAAAACCAAATATTTGTCTAAATATTGATCTTTATAATAATCTAAGCTATTTAAGATCTTTAGGGCCTCAATGGCGTTCTGCTCGCTACCTAAATAGTCTTTTTCATCGTCCTGAATTGCAGCTATACTCGTCAGAATTTCAGCTTGTTCTCTTAAATTGGACAGGGCGTCAAAATAAATAAGTGCGTTTAAATAGTATTTATAGGCTGTACTGTTGTCTTCCTTAATTTGATAGTAGTAATAGCCTAAATTTTTATTGGCTATACCTATAGCTATCGAATCATTCAGTTTTGTTGCTAATTCTAAATTATTTAAAGTGGATTCCCCAAATTGGTCATAATTCCCTGTCATGAGGTAAACAAAGGAAAGGTTTCTATCACTTTTAAAATAGGTGGTGTCGTGAGCCGAAGATTTGGATAGTTCATTAGCTCTGAGGGCTGCAGCAACTCTTTGGTTGTTAGTTAAACTGGATTGGTTAGACAGCCTTCGTAATTCGATTATGCTATCGAGAAGTGATTTTTTATTTTGCGAAAAACAAGTTAATGAAAGGACTAAAAGACAATAAACGAATTTAAATTTCAAAGGCTTCATTTTATTGATTAGATAGAACCAAATTTAGAATAATTTTCCTGATTTCCAGCAGAGGCCTAAATTTTAAGATTTTTTCAAATTCCAAAAGCCCACAACACTTTCGCAATGTGGGCATTTTTTTTTTAGTAAGATTTAATTTATTTAAGCCTAACTGCGAGTAGGCTTCTTTAACGTTTTTTTAGTATGTGCCAACAGGTCTATTTTTGAAGATTTAGTGATTTCATTATTTTCAGTCACTTTAGAGGTAATCTCTTCAGAGTTTACGCCAGAGACGGTTAACATTAAAACAGCTGCTAAGGCTAAGGTAATTTTTAGGGTTTTCATAAGTATTAATTTAAGGTTGAATATTAGTTAACATTACATATGCAACGCTAAGCGTTACGTTGAGGGAGGAAATGGATTATTAACTATATTAGGTTGAAACCTAAAATTGATACTAAAATATAACGAGGGACGCTAGCTAGACAATGACTTGTCTGATTAGTACAATGGATAAAAAAATTCTTGAAAAGTGATTTGAGGGCTTTGCAAGAAGAGCTCAAATATAACTTAATTTTGTTTACCCACAAATAAATCTACGATAAAATGCATTTTTTTACCGATTAAGTGCGTAAATAGTGTTTATAACTTGTTAAGAACTTCGCGCTATGCCGAAAATATCAAACCGTTCAAAGATTTAAAAAACAAAAAAAGAGCTACAATTTCTTGTAACTCCTTTCTCAAGGGTTAATCAACTATTAAAAAATTCTCAATATAAAAGTTCTTGTTAATTAAAAAATCTAGAATCTGTAAGCTATGTTGTTGGTTTTATCTAATGTTTAGGTTGAGAGAGAAAACTGTAATATTATAGGTCGTAGACCCTGTTAATCTTTGTCCCCAAATTTCAATGTAGTCATTAGGTGCTAGCTCTACAGTACCTGTTATAGCTAAACTAGAAATGTCTGAAGTGCTGTTTACACGCATTAAAGAATTGGTTTCTATTAAGGTGGTTACCCCATTTTTTTCTATAAAAAAGGCATAGAAATCTCCAACACCAGCATTACCTCTTACAGATAAAGCAGCATTTACTTGAAATGTTCTCGTCTTCTTTCCCGTATATGTGATACGATTATTTTCTGCTGAGGTTGCTCTTAACATATTCACCGCTGTCGTGTTATTAGGACTAGAGGTTCCTCCCATTAAATTAAATTCATTATTATCTGAAACTTCCTGAACAAATCCTGTGGTTATTCCTCCGCTAAAATAAATATTAGCAGAGGCATACTCATCAGACTCCGTCTTTATCCCAGGGCAATTTACTGTCCATTCCTTGGTGAAGTTATAATTTGGATAAGAGCCAATAGTATATTTTTTTATATACTGTGTACTGCTACCACTAAAACTAATACCAGATAACACACCGGTTGCTACCGCAGGATTACCGCTTACATCAATACCTATTGCTGTGCCGTCCACGGCCATAAAACCGCCTTGATTACCAATAAACGTAAACGTTCCTAAATAGGTTTCATAAGTGCCAGAGTTTGTGTTTAACCAACCATTATCACTCAGCAATAAATGATTAATATCAGTGAATGTAATCCCTGATGTATTTCCTGTATAGGTTACAAAAGTTAGCAATGCAAAATCATACTTTTCTATACTACCCACCGATGCTGAATTAGCAATAACAACCGTTCTAATAAATAAATTTTGTGTCCCCGTTCCTGTTAGGTTAAAAATTGAGCCCCCATTATTTGAAAGCGTTAAGTGTTTCACCGTACCACCTGTACCGCCAGTAAATAATGGGCTTGTAGTAGTTTTTATCAATTTATCTTCATTTGTATCCGCACCAATAAGGTAGGCATCGTTGAGTTCAATAGGGTATGCTAAGAGTATAGTTCCATTAACTTCATAAAGCGTGCTTGAGTCCAATAGGTATTTAGACCCTCCTCCTGCGGTAAGCTCATCACTTAAATCCGCTTCAGATTTAATCAGCTTGTAATTGTTTCGCTTTACCGAATTATCATTGGCCAGCATAACCCAAGCACTCGTTGTAGAATTGTAATAAAAGAAGGCTTTTTCGTCGGTATCATAGACTAGCAGACTTTCAGCAGGATTTGCTATGGCATTGCGCTCTAAAGTGGTCATTCGCGGAGCAAGTAATCCTTTAGAATGAGACTGCATATCCATAAGAGCAGACGGATCTGGGTTTGCAGTACCTATACCTACTTGAGCAATAGCATTGGTACTAGCCATAACTAGCGTGATAAAAAGTAACGCAATGTGGTGTAAATTTTTTGTTTTCATAATTAGTAATTTAAGATTTTAGTAGATGTCATGGATGTTTTCGTTTTTAAAACAACCAAGTAAACACCTTCGGTTTCATTGAAGGGAAGACGTAGCGTATTCTTTTGGTTTAAGCCTTCTGAAAAACTTGTAATATATTGGCCAAGCATGTTATAGACCTCAATACTTTCAATTTGGAGCTGAGCCGGATTCGTTACCGTAATATGTTGATCGCCCTTGTAATAAACGCGTACTTCATCTAAGTGTTGATTTGTTATGCTCAATGCATCTGTAGGTTGAAAGACCAAGGCATAGCGATCTAAATACACACCAGCTGGTAAACTAATTTCGAAATGAGACGCGGTTAGGTTGTGTGTTAGGTTTAATAATTGGTCTTTTAAGTACACCGTATTTGTAAAATTTTCAGCAGCATCTATCATAATTTGATGTGTTCCTTCCTCTGAGAGGATAAGGCCTAATGGAAATTCCATAGTTTCTGAAAACGCGTTAACTCCTTGTATAGAATAGCGCTTGCTAAGGTCGTTTTCAATTATAAAAAATAAATCGTCAGCCCGAGTCATCATTTGAATTGCATCATAACCAGGATTATAACCTAGATCTGCTGAAGAATTCGGTAGAAACCCCAATAATAACTGTCTATGAAAGCCCTCTGGATCTTCATAACCAATGCGCAAATAGCTATTACCTTCATCTACGGCAGCGCGCGAAGCTTCGATCTTAAAAGTACGTTGTGAATTATTAAAATTAATCGTTCCCGAACCAATAGCCTCCACAAAAAATCCTTTACCGACAGGGACAAATTGCGTAGGAGGTAAAATGGTACCTGAAGTGCCAATGCCTGCTATGAGTGAAGAAAAGACAGAAGGAACTGTGCCACCGGTCTTATTCCGTATGGCATAACCTCCTAAATAGTCAGAGGTATAATGCGAGTGAGAACCACCATCTACCCAAAAATAGAGCTCGTCTATTTGAGAAATATTATCCTCTAAAAATTTTTTAGCATCAAGTGTTGAAGGATAAGGATTGCCGAGTAAAATAGTCTCGCCCGCGGTGATATTAAACTGATAGTCCCCATTATTTGGCGCTCCATAGTACACGTAATTTTGATAGGGTGTTAAGGTATTTGTTCCTTTCATGGTGTAGCCTTCGCCGGGATTCAAAACACTGGTACTGTTTAAAGGAAGCCACTCAGCGTATGTACCAGCTCCTCTCGCGTACTTATAAAGCCAATTTGTGGTAATCGTTAAAGCTGTTGTTACATTGTCACCGGTGTCCGTCACAGATGGCAGTCCATTGTACGGATAACCTGAATTAAATAAAATTTGTGAAGGATTAAATGGGTTGACCGCAGCGTCAGTACCATCAAACTTACCACCCAGAAACGAAAAGGTTCCTCCGTTGTTTATTGGAGACGACCAATAATCATATTGATATGGGGAGGATGTCCCTTTTTGATCGATAAGAAGTTTTCCATTTACAATCGTATTTGCATCTAAACCTGCATGATCCTGAATGAGCTGCGCTTTGCCCACAAGTCTCAAATCTCCATTCTTAAAATTAATGGCATTAGATACGTGAAGCAAAAATTCATCGGCTACAGCAACACCTTTTTTATTTGGGGTAGTTACATCAATTTCTAAATTATAAAAATTGACGCTAGCGTTAGTTCCGGATACGGTTAATAAAACATTTGTGGAACTCTTAAAGTAAGTTGTTCCAGCAGAAGCGCTCGTTACCCCGTGATTGATAAAATTACTGTTTAAGTAAAAATTTCCGTCAGACAGATGCTGGCCGGTAGCGTCATTGGTATAGTCCTCTAAAAAGTAAACATTAGTGCTTGGGGTAATTTTAAGCAGCCCTTTGTTTACAATTTGTGCCTTCGCCAAAAAGCAACCGCACAGGGTAACTAAAAGATAAAGTTGTAGTTTTAGGTTCATGATACTGAGATTTGGTTCGCATTATATTTTGGGATTAAATTATTTTTTTAAAGTGCTCTTGGTATTTCAAAACCACAGGCTCATTTAACAATCTTTCTAGCTTATCAACGGTTAAGGGTTTGGTAATGTACCCAGCACAATAAGTTTCCTTTTGGGCTCTTAGAATATCATTAGGACACATGGAAGACGATAGCAAGTACACTTGAATGTCGTTTTTATTACAGAAATCAAGATGTTTAAATTCCTCAAAGAAACTAAAGCCATTCATCTTTGGCATGTTAATATCTAACAGTATCACATCTGGAAGCGCTAGGGTTTTAATTCTTGTATTGTTTTCTAGTAGTTGAAAAAAACTTATCGCCGATACGGCATTGTTAAAGAGTTTATCCAAAATTTTGTGTTTTTGAAAAATAATTTCAAAATTCATAGGT
>CAYMDB010000098.1:0-9553 GCA_964388865.1 uncultured Flavobacteriaceae bacterium | reverse complement strand
AATTGCACCTTCCCTTATCCAGTGTCTTACGGTGAAGAATTACTTAAATTTTGTCGTCAATTAGATATGCCCATTAATAGTGTAATTTTAGAAAACGAAAAATCCATACGAGACGAAGCTACCATTGATTTTGAATTGCATCGCATTTGGAATACCATGCTAGAATGCATGTATGTGGGTTGCCATACGGAAGGTAATTTGCCCGGCGGACTCAATGTAAGACGACGCGCTTTTGATATTCATAAAAATTTAATCGGCGATCACAAGTATGAAGGTCCGCAAGAATGGCTTGAAACCATTAGAAAAACGGAAGTCAAATTCCGACAAATTTTAAAATGGGTAAGCTGTTTTGCTTTGGGTGTAAATGAAGTTAATGCCTCTTTAGGTCGTCTGGTTACCGCTCCTACAAACGGAAGCACAGGTGTTATTCCGTCCGTTTTGATGTATTATATGGTTATTGAAAATCATGAAGCCGACTTTAAACAAATCAAAAAATTCCTTTTAGTCGCTAGTGAAATTGGCAGTCTCTTTAAAAAAGGAGCAACCATAAGTGCCGCCATGGGAGGTTGTCAGGCAGAAATCGGGGTCTCTTCTGCAATGGCTGCAGGGGCTTTGTGTGAATTATTAGGAGGAACTCCAGAACAAGTTTTAGTCGCTGCTGAAATTGCCATGGAGCATCACTTGGGTCTAACTTGCGATCCTATTGGAGGTTTGGTTCAAATTCCTTGTATTGAACGCAATGCTATGGGAGCCATAAAAGCGATTAATGCCGCAGAGATGGCCTTAGATACAGATCCGAACAACGTAAAAGTTCCCTTTGACAAAGTGGTAAATACCATGTGGGAAACCGCTAAAGACATGAACACCAAATACAAAGAAACGTCTGAAGGTGGCTTGGCTATTGGTGTGCATTTGACGGATTGTTAAGTCCCATCCCAGCCCTCCTTGAGGGAAGGAGCAACCTACATTGCCTAAAAATTTTAAATTCATACAACTGTGATTCCTAAGAGTATAAGGTCTTCCCGTATGGAGGCTGCGATGGGATAGGCATTACGGACAGTTATCTCGTCTTCTGGAATCAACTAAATACATGATTTTCCAGCTATTTTCTTCTTTAATCAATTGAAAAGAATTGACCCCACAATGGCTTAATTTATCTTGATACCAAAACTCATAAGGCACCCATGCATGCGCCATGTGTCCATCCACTTTAATGCTGAGATCAAATATCTTTTCCTCAAAAGTTCTATCTTTTGGAATGCTTGAGATGTTTTGTATAAATTGAAAGTAATCCGTTTCACTTAAAACCGTTTCTCCATCTTTATTTACCGAAATAGATTGCATCTTAATATTTCCGTTCGCGAAAGCTTTTAAAGCGGTGGTATCTTGCTGATGAAAGGCTTCAAAAAATTGTTCTATTGTGGCTTTTACCCTATCGTTTTCTGAATTTTGAGCGTTCAAAGAAAGTGCTGACAATAAAGCAAAAATGATCAGAAATTGTTTCATTAAAATTAGGGTTTAAATAAATTACGGATTTAGCAGTATTTGTGGCTCAAATTAAAGAAAAGTTAACAAATCTCAGTATTTTTACATAATTATAAAACACTTACAATGTCAATAGTAAAAAAAGAATATAAAAGGATTACTGTAAAAACCTTGGTAGATATGAAGGCTAAGGGCGAAAAAATATCGATGCTTACCGCCTACGACTACACAATGGCCAAAATAGTTGATGACGCAGGTATCGATGTTATTTTGGTTGGTGATTCTGCGAGTAATGTTATGGCAGGTCATGAAACCACCTTACCCATTACTTTAGACCAAATGATTTATCATGCTTCTTCTGTAATTAGGGCTATTGAACGCTGTCTAGTTGTGGTCGATTTACCTTTTGGCACCTACCAAAGCGACCCTAAAGAAGCCTTGCGCTCTGCCATTAGAATAATGAAAGAATCTGGCGGACATGCCGTAAAACTTGAAGGTGGTAAAGAAATTAAAGAATCTATTAAACGTATTTTAAACGCTGGCATTCCGGTTATGGGACATCTGGGTTTAACGCCGCAATCCATATACAAATTTGGCACCTATACCGTAAGAGCCAAGGAAGAACAAGAAGCCGAACAACTAAAAGAAGATGCCTTAATGCTAGAGCGCGCTGGTTGTTTTGCCATAGTTTTAGAAAAAATACCGGCTAAACTTGCTAAAGAAGTAGCACAAAGTGTAAGCATTCCTATAATTGGTATTGGTGCAGGAGATGGTGTTGATGGTCAGGTTTTAGTGCTTCACGATATGTTGGGTATGACCCATGAATTTAATCCACGGTTTTTAAGACGCTATATGAATTTGTTTGAAGACATGACCAAAGCCATTTCTCAATATGTAGATGATGTAAAAACTGGGGACTTTCCTAATGAATCTGAGCAGTACTAGTTATCAGTAAACAGTCTCAGTTTTCAGTATTTCGTAAATCATAAATCGTAAATCGTAAATCAAAACCTTCGTGGATCATAAGATTATTTCCAATAAGCAAAACCTTCAAGTTCTCTACGAAGACAATCACATCATCGTGGTGAACAAACGTGCTGGTGATATTGTACAGGGAGATAAAACTGGCGACAAACCTCTTAGCGACGTTGTGAAGGATTTTATAAAGGATAAGTACGACAAACCTGGAGAGGTCTATTTAGGTGTTGTACATCGCTTAGACCGACCTACTTCTGGCATTGTGCTTTTTGCCAAAACAAGTAAGGCCTTACCACGACTGAATAAATTATTCGCTGAAAAAAAAGCAAAAAAAACCTATTGGGCTTTGGTGAAAAACGAACCTCCAAAATCTCAAGATAAACTTGTAAATTGGTTGAAGAAAAATCCTAAAAATAATAAGTCAACGGTTTATGCAACCGAAGTTGAAGGCAGTAAAAAAGCCATTTTGCACTATAAAGTGATTAAAACCCTCGATAATTTTTTTCTGTTAGAAATTGACTTAGAAACCGGAAGACACCACCAAATACGTGCACAATTAGCGGCCATAGGTTGCCCTATAAAAGGGGATTTAAAGTACGGTTTTGATCGCAGTAATAAAGATGCAAGCATCAGTTTACACGCCCGAACCTTACAATTTATGCATCCTGTAAAAAAGGAGGACATCAGTATAACAGCTTCTTTACCAAAGGATGCCTTATGGGATGTTTGTGCTTCTTAGGCCGTTCTGTAAGGATAACTTAAATTTAGTGTCGTACCCTGCTTTAGCTGCGACTCCATATGATAGCTGGCATTAATGAGTTCAGCTCGTTTCTTCATGTTTATTAAACCAGAACCCGCTTCAGCCGTATCGATATCAAAGCCGTTTCCATCATCTTTGACTGTAATATCGAGATGATTTTCAATATAATTTAAATGAACTATGAGATGTTCAGCTTCGGCATATTTTAGGGTATTTGAAAAAAATTCTTGAAGAATTCTAAATAAAATAATTTCATCTTTTTTATTCTCAAAACTCACCCTATTACCTGTTATATTTAAGTCTGCTTCAAAAAATCCTGATTTATTAAGACGCTCAATTTCATTGGCTACAGCGGCATCAAATCCTATGTTGCTTATCATATCACTATTTAGGGATTTAGATAAGGCTCTAACTTCTGTTAAGGTTTCTTTTAAGATTTCGGAGGCACTTTCAACTTTAGATTTTGCGTCTTCCCCCACAATCTTAGCTGCAGATTTTACTTGCATTGAGGCGAGGGCAAGTAATTGACCAACGTTATCGTGTAATTCTCTCCCAACATGTTTAAAAGTTTCTTCCTGAATTTCTTGCTGAGTTTTAATCAGTTCTTCGCCGAAGGCCTGTTGTTGCTCTACACGCTCGATTAGCAATTGATTTTTTCTTTTTTGAAATATTAAAAAAAACATTACAAATACAACAACTATGAACACTACAAAAAAGGCAACATAAGCAATTAAGGCAATTTCCTCATTGCTTATTGTTTTTTGTACTGAAGTGAAAACAGAAAACCAAATGTATAACATGAGTAGAGAAATATATTGGAGGCAGTAAGATAAATATGTCTAAATTTAAGAAAATTATCATTGATTAGATAAAAATAAGCATCAAAAATAAACAATGGAGTTATCACCAAATACCAGAGTAATAGTCCTGAGCTCAAATAGAAAATAGGTGATCTATAAAAAAATAAGATTTTATCGCTTTTAAGTAATTGCCGATAATAGAGCATTACAAAAATGACTATCACAAGTGTCTCCAAAAACATTTGGTAAGGTAATGATTTTATGAAAAAAGCATCACTGACAATAAAGTAAAGAAGGACTGATACTGCATATACAATAATAGAAAACTTAATAATTATTTTTGATAAGCGATCTTGAAGATTAGTCTTAAAGAATATACTAATTAATATCAAAGAAAGGTAGGAATAAATATTATACAACCATCGGTTAGAGCACAACACGCTATTTTTAATCCAAATAAACCATTCATGATTATAATTATTTTGAAGTACATAGCCGTACATTCCTAAAGTTTCTACTGCCACAGTCAACCACAAATACCAAATGAATATTTTCACCTGATTATCTCGTGTTTTTAGATAATAATATGTACCGGCTAAGGCAGCAATTAATTCAACTAGGTGTGTAATTAATGTGTAGTAGGTCATGCCATAAACTTAGACTATTGTGGGTAACTTGCACTGGGTGGTTGGCCATTACTACCATGGTTTAATCCATCAGCATCCTGTATATCGGGACTACCTTTTTGAATAAAAATCATACTCCCTTTAGAAGTGTTTTCATGACCTGTAGGAACAAAAAACAGTGTGGTTAGACCATTTTTATTGTCGGTATATGGATAAGACCCTAAATACACACGAATACCATCCATGGTGCAACCCAAATCTTGGGATTGTTTTTCGGCATAATTTAAATAGTTGCGCATATCTTCAAGTGCATACCACGATGAGCGATTATCAGGACGCTTTACGATAGAATCGCTAATTAACTGGTGTCTTGAATTAAAGGCCTGGTCAAGCGTTTTAGCCTCACTCGGTGTGATTAAACCATTTGGTTTTATAATGTCCCCCGCTATGGGTTGGCTTTTTTTCTCATAGAAAACATAAACAACCAAGCCGCCGATGATTAGTCCAATTACAAATAATGCGAAATTCTTCATAATTTCTATTATACAGGCTTCTAAGTTATAAAAAAATCAGTTGCCTCTCCTAGTTGTAGGAATTTTAATTTTTGGTTAGAGTTTCAAATCTGATGATGTCTGACGTTCTTTTTTGTGATAATTGACTGATAGCTAAATCCGTAAGCTGTAAGACTCTCGGATAACCACCAGTAGTTTGACAATCTCGCATCAACACCATCAATTGACCTGAAGGGGTCACCTGAACCGTTCCCGGTAAAACAGGCGCAGTTAAAATGGGCTCTAAATTATGATTTAAATTCGGTTCAAGTTGATAGGCCATTCTGCTATTGAGTTTAGACACACTGAAGTTAGTATTTAATAATTGCTCTTGAAGATTTGAGGTTAATTTTTCAAATTCTGGACCTATAAAAACTTTTAACACGCTTTCCTCTAAAGTTGAATACTCATACTTCACATGAGCGTTTGCCTGTTTTACATATCCTTTGTAAGGCTTATAATCTAAAGTGCTACCGTTTATAATTCGTGAAGCGGGAGTAATAGGCTCATACATGCTTCGGCTACTAAGAACTTTTTCACTCTTAAAACCCTCTTTAATAGCTAAATAAGCTCTCATTCCCTTTTTTAATTTCCCAAAACTCAAGATATCATTTTGATGAATCTTTAAAGTCGTATGCATCTCAACAAGAGCCTCATTTAGCTTAGGCGACAAATCAGCGCCAGAAATCGCAATTAACGTAGGTTCTAAAAACTGTAGTTTTGGGCCCGTCATTGTAATTTCTAAAACAGCAGCTGTTTTATCATTTCCCAATAAGGCATTTGCAAACTGACTTGAATAGGCATCCATCGCACCAGAGACTGGCACACCATAAGTTCTATATCCAAACCGACCTGCATCTTGAATTGTTGTATAGAATCCGGATTTTATAATCTTAAGCATCGTCTTCTAGGGATTTTAATTTATAGCTTCCAGCCTCTACCTCACTCCGAATGTCAAAATAAACGTCTTTAGAAATAGGTTCGAATTTTACCT
This sequence comes from uncultured Flavobacteriaceae bacterium, assembly GCA_964388865.1. GTDB lineage: Bacteria > Bacteroidota > Bacteroidia > Flavobacteriales > Flavobacteriaceae > Winogradskyella. Next base: position 3,359 of record CAYMDB010000098.1, on the reverse strand, counting down.
TGTCGCCAGCCTTAATTTTACATGGAGGGTTTTCGGAAGCATTAAAAATCTGAATAGGAGAATTGCCGATGATATGCCAACCACCAGGACTGTTTTGAGGGTAGATTCCGGTTTGCGCTCCGCCTATGGCAACAGACCCTTTTTTAACATCTAGTTTAGGAGAGCTTTTTCGATCTAAAAACAACTTCGAATTGAGTCCGCCGAGGTATAAAAACCCAGGTAAAAAACCGATAAAATAAACGGTATAAATTGCCTCTGAATGTAAGGCGATCACTTCTGAGTTGCTTAGCTTTTTTTCTTTTGAAAAAGCCTCTAAATCTTCACCAAATTCATTGTCATAGCAGACTGGTATATTCCAAACCAAAGCTTTAGAATCTTGACCATTATTTTTGTTTTTATACAGCTCTTTAAGGTCTGAAAACGCACTATTGACATCATCAATAGTGAATTTATAAATTATTAATAATGAATTGTATGCAGTAATTACTTCAACCTTTTGTTTAGAATATAAATTTTCAATACTTTTTTTAAAGTTTAATATATCTTGAAGTATTTTTGAATCGATTTTAGCTGGCCATTCCACCAAAATGGAATGGGAATTATACAGCACATATCTCAACTTAAAACTCATAAATATCTAAGTGATTATCACGTTATGTTTAGGTAACTCTTCATTCAGATATCTGAGAATTTCAAGCGCATTTTCTGTATCGCCATGAACGCAAAATGTCGATGCTTTTACGGGCACTTCCACTCCATTTTCTGCTCTTACTTTTTCATGTTTTACCATCCTTAAAACATGTACTAAAATAGCTTCTTTGGTTGTCAATAAAGCATTATTATTCTTTCGAGAAACGAGCGATAAATCGGCATTATAATTTCTATCTGCGAAGCCTTCAAAAGTGACCTCAATGTTTTCTTTTTGAGCTAATTCTGCAATCACAGATTTACAAGGCGCATACAATTTAATAGGCATGGCAATACTTTTATAGACCTCCAAAATCACTTGTGCTATTTTTTCATCTTTGGCCGCCAAGTTGTACAAAGCTCCATGAGGTTTTAAATGGTGTAATTGTGCGTTTTCGGAATGAAGCACGTTTTGTAAAGCTCGTATTTGCTGTTTTAAACTGCTGTATAAATCTGCGGCTGAGATATCAAGTTCTACTCTTCCGAAATTAACCTTGTCAGGAAAAGAAGGGTGCGCTCCAATTTTTACGTAATTCTGTTTTGCAAGTTGTACCACAGTTGTCATGCTTAACTCATCACCTGCATGACCACCACAAGCGATATTACACGAGGATAAATAGGGCATTAACGCTGACTCATTGGCCATACCTTCGCCAACATCGGCATTGAGATCTATATAGAAATGATCCTTCATTAAATTTAATTTAAAGCTACAGTCGAGCTGCTTTTATCCTCAAAAGATAACAATAATTAAACTCATACGATTAAAAGGATCTTAGATAATAATATAAAACGGATTAGGAGCTCAGTTTCGCTTTGAGCCATCTTGAGTTCATTTCAGAAATATTTGAAATTGAAATGGATTCCGGACATTCCACCTCACAAGCTCCTGTAAAGGTGCAACTACCAAAACCTTCTAGTTGCATTTGATTGGTCATCGCAAGAACTCTTTCAGTAGCCTCTTGCTCACCCTGAGGTAAACTATTAAGGTGATTAATTTTTGCCGCTGTAAATAGCGATGCTGAAGCATTTTTGCAAGTCGCCACACAGGCACCGCAACCTATACAAGCCGCAGCGTCCATAGCTTTATCTGCAATTTTTTTATTGATTAAAATGGCATTAGCCTCTGGTGCCGTTCCTGTTTTTGCTGTAATAAAGCCGCCAGACTCAATGATATTATCTAATGCAGACCGATCTACAACCAAATCTTTAACCACAGGAAAAGCTTTAGCCCGCCAAGGTTCAACCACGATAAGGTCACCATCTTTAAAACTGCGCATGTGCAATTGACAAGTCGTCATATTTCTGTGCGGTCCATGAGCTCTTCCGTTAATAAAAACACCACATTGTCCGCAAATACCTTCTCTACAATCGTATTCAAAGGCAATGACATCTTCATTTTTTTGCACCAAGACCTCGTTCAGATGGTCAAGCGCTTCTAGAAATGACATATCGTCTGTTAGTCCATCAACTTCATAAGTAGCAAATGCTCCTTTAGATTTCGCATTTTCTTGTCGCCATATTTTAAACTTTACTGTCATTACTATTTTGTTTATTCAAAAGTTAATTCAATTATTTATAGCTTCTTACACTGAGTTCAACACTGCTAAACTCTAAGTCTTCTTTGTGTAATTTAAAATCGCCATTATGGTATTCCCAAGCTGACACATATGAGAATTTCTCATCTTTTCGCATGGCCTCACCCTCTTGAGTTTGAAATTCCTCTCTAAAATGCGCACCGCAGGATTCCTCGCGCTGTAAAGCATCCTTACACATTAATACACCAAGTTCAATAAAATCGGCGAGTCGTAATGCTTTTTCCAACTCTGTATTCATGCCGTTGGCGTGACCAGTGAGGTTGACATTATTCCAAAAATCGTTTTTAATGTCTTTGATTTGAGCGATGGCTTTTTCTAGTCCTGATTTATTTCTACTCATGGCACATTCTTGCCACATGACTTTTCCTAGTTCTCTATGAAAATGATCTACCGTTTGCGAACCTTTCACATTTAATAGCGTATTAATTTGTGCTTCAGTTGTCGTTAAAACCTTTTCAAATTCGGGATGTGCCGTAGTAATTTGTTCTTCTTTTAAGCTGTTAGCTAAATAATTATTGATGGTGTTTGGCAAAACGAAATAACCATCGATACTCGCTTGCAGCAATGAATTAGCACCTAATCGATTAGCACCATGGTCAGAAAAATTACATTCGCGAATAGCGTACAAACCAGGCAAGGTGGTCATAAGCTCGTAATCTACCCAAAGCCCTCCCATTGAAAAATGGGCTGCAGGTGATATTTGCATCGGTTCTTTATAAGCGTTAACACCAGTTATTTTTTCATACATATTAAATAAATTCCCATAGCGATCTTTAATTGCTTCTAATCCGAAATTAGCAATGGCATGTTTAAAGTCGAGATAAACGGCATTCTTAAGTCTACCCACACCAAAACCAGCATCAATGCGTTCTTTTGCTGCCCGTGAAGCAATATCTCTTGGTGCAAGATTACCAAAACTAGGATAACGTCGTTCTAGGTAATAATCACGCTCATCTTCAGGAATATCGTTGGCTTTACGCGTATCGTTTTTGGTTTTAGGTACCCAAATGCGACCGTCATTTCTTAGCGATTCAGACATCAAGGTCAATTTGGATTGGGCCTCACTTGTTTGCG
>CAYMDB010000097.1:0-9649 GCA_964388865.1 uncultured Flavobacteriaceae bacterium | reverse complement strand
CCCAACGGGTCTCCAATTCAACCATAGGTATAAGGTTGGGTGCATCTCCATAAACCTTATTGGTAGACATGTGCACAAAGGGCACCTTGGTAGAATATTGTCTTGTGGCCTCTAATAAGTTAAAGGTCCCTACAGCATTCGTATCAAAATCTTCAAAAGGGATATCGGCAGCGCGATCGTGACTCGGTTGTGCAGCGGTGTGTACAATAGCATCTGGGGCGATGTCTTTAACCATCTTAAGAACCCCCTCACGATCTCTAATATCGAGCTCAACATGATGGTAATGTTCTAAATCACTTTCTAAGCGTTTTTGGTTCCAACGGGTATCCCCCTTATCTCCAAAAAACACCGCACGCTGATTATTATCCACTCCGTAGATTTCCCAACCCAATTGATGAAAGTGTTTACAAACTTCTGAACCGACCAGACCCGAAGATCCTGTAACTAATAGTTTTTTCATTTAACTGTATATTGTATTATCTATTATTTTTTTAGCTTTTGTTTAAACAATCCTTAAGCACAATCTGCTAATTACTTATATAATCAACTCAGTTTTTAACACTATATACTGCTTTTGGGAATTCAAAGCTTACTTTGTCCCTGTTCAGATACTCCCTTACCATATCATATAATGACAAAGGGCTTGTAGACATAAAAAACAGCAGGTGATTTTGAACTTGGGCCCAGCTCATGGTATTTCAAACGTTTATGATTAAATAGCATTTTTCAATGCGCAAAAATGCGACTTAAATATGTAATTCACAAAAGAAAAGAGGTTAAATATGTGTAAAATAAGCGTACAAAAAAAACCATAATATCAGTTCATACCTTACGCAAAGGTTTGAAATATAGGAGTCACACAATAGCTCTTAATGAGTGTCTAACTAATAACCAAGTTTTACAAATAAAGTCAATTTCTCTTATCCAACTTCTAGGTTAAGATTCGAACTTCTTTTCGCTGCGACTTTGCTCCTTTGCATGAGAAAAACCAATTGTTAGGAAATAGCAAAAATTAAAACTGAGTACCACGCATATCAAAATAGTCCGCTACCGCGAATGCCTTTTGCTGCGCATCTCTTTCAGATAATTTTAAATCCGAATCAGGCAATTGCCAATCTACACCTAAGTCTTCATCATTATACATAATGCCGCGCTCGTGCTCTGGACTATAATAATTATCCACCTTATAAGCAAATGTAGCGGTGTCACTTAGTACTAAAAACCCATGTGCAAAGCCTTTAGGCACTAAAACTTGGGTTTTGTTATCACCTGTAAGCTCAACACTTACATGTTTCCCAAAAGTATGGGAACCCTTCCTTATATCTACAGCAATATCTAACACCCTACCTTCTATAACCCGTACTAACTTGGTTTGGGCAAAGGGAGGCAATTGATAATGTAAGCCTCTTAATACGCCAAAGGACGACTTTGACTCGTTATCTTGACACCAGTCTATGTTAAAACCTAAAAAATCTCTTAGTTTTTTAGCATTAAAAGTCTCCATAAAATACCCGCGTGCATCACCAAAAACATCAGGTTGGATAATAATAACATCAGGGATTTCAGTTCTTGTAAATTTCATAATTTATAATTCTTCGGCACGTTCTATTAAATATTGGCCATAGCCGTTTTTCTTTAAGGGCTCAGCCAATGCTAACAACTCATCTTTGGTGATATAGCCCATTTCAAAGGCAATCTCTTCTAAACAAGCCACCTTAAGCCCCTGGCGTTGCTCAATGGTTTTGATATAATTTGAGGCTTCTAATAAACTTTCATGAGTGCCTGTATCTAACCAAGCAAAACCACGCCCCATAGACAATACCTTTAGTTTTTCATCTTTTAGATAGGTTTGGTTAACGCTGGTGATTTCAAGCTCCCCACGGTGACTCGGTTTGATTTGCTTAGCGATGTTGACAACACTATTAGGATAAAAATAAAGACCTACCACCGCAAAATGACTTTTAGGCTGTTCTGGTTTTTCTTCAATACTTAAGACGTTGTCTTTATCGTCAAATTCTACTACCCCATAACGTTCTGGGTCTTTCACGTAGTAGCCAAATACAGTTGCTTTATTGCGCTTTGTTACATTACGTACCGATTTAGCCAATAATTCCCTAAGCCCATGACCATAAAAAATATTATCCCCAAGTACCAAACAGACATCGTCAGTGCCAATAAAATCTTCCCCTAAAATAAAAGCCTGAGCTAAACCATCTGGCGAGGGTTGTTCTATATAGCTAAAGCTCATACCTAAATTGGAACCATCACCTAGTAATTGCTCAAATCGCGGCAAATCAATAGGTGTAGATATGATTAAAATATCTTTGATTCCCGCCAACATCAATACAGATAGCGGATAATAAATCATGGGCTTATCATATATTGGCAACAGTTGTTTTGAAGTCCCTTTAGTTAAAGGATACAATCGTGTGCCTGAACCTCCTGCTAGTATAATGCCTTTCATTTAGTCTTGATATTGATTTTTATAGTAGTTTTTATAGTCCTGCGAAATCACTCCGTCCAACCACACCTCATTTTCCAGATACCAGTCTATCGTTTCAGACAAACCTTCTTCAAACGTAACACTCGGTTCCCAACCCAGTTCTTTATTAATTTTACTGGCATCAATGGCATAACGTAAATCGTGTCCTGGACGGTCTTTAACATAAGTAATGAGTTGGGCACTTGTACCCTGTGCTCTACCTAATTTCTCATCCATTTGCTCACACAACACCTTTACGAGGTCAATATTCTTCCATTCATTAAACCCACCAATATTATAGGTTTCGGCGATCGTTCCTTTATGGAAAATTAAATCAATAGCAAGCGCATGGTCATTCACATACAACCAATCTCTGGTGTAATTACCATCACCATACACGGGCAAGGCTTTGTTAGTGATAATATTATTGATAAACAAAGGAATCAGCTTCTCTGGAAACTGATACGACCCGTAATTATTTGAACAGTTAGAGATTACATAAGGCAGGCCGTACGTTTCACCATAGGCTCTAACAAAATGATCGGAGCTGGCTTTTGAAGCGGAATAGGGGGAATTAGGATCATAAGCCGTGGTCTCCATAAACAACCCCTCACTACCGAGCGATCCATAAACTTCATCCGTACTCACATGGTAAAACAATTTATCCTCCCAGTTGGCGCTCCAAAGATTCTTAAACGCATTGAGTAAAATCATGGTACCCAAAATATTGGTCTTGGCAAAAGCCAAGGGATCTGTGATGGACCGATCCACATGCGATTCGGCCGCCAAATGAATAACAGCATCAGGGTGTTCCCTTTGGAATAAGTCCTCGATAAAAACCTCATCCGTAATATCGCCTTTTACAAAGCTATAGTTAGGCTTGTCCTCGATATCCTTGAGGTTCATCAGATTCCCAGCATAAGTCAGGGCATCTAAATTAATAATATAATAGTTGGGATAGCTATTCACAAACAGGCGCACCACATGCGACCCTATAAAACCGGCACCACCGGTGATTATAATTTTCTTTTGCATTTTTTAGTATCCATTTTAAACCATAAAGGCCATGAATCAAAGTGCAAATAAACATATTTTAAGAGGTTTGGACAAGGTATTGGGATTTGAAATTTATTTATTTTGGGAGGTGAGGCGGTGAGGAACGAAGAAATAGGCTATAGGCCTTAAGCAGTAGGCACCTATGTAGCGGAAGGCGGACGTTTCTATCTTCTAACTTTGACTGGGCAAGACCTGACGGAAGAATGTTTATAAGAGTGAGCATAAAAAAAGGTGAAAAAAATGTCTACTTTAACCAAGGGTTTCGACTGCGCTAACCTGACAGGGCGGTGTTTTACAGTGTAAGTTTAAAAAAGGGTAAGCGCATTTGGCCTTGTTGTGAGGCGAATAAGCTTAAGCAGATCAAATCTTATCGCATCAATATTTTCATCAACTTGACCAATAAACTAAATTTGTCATGTCAACTTTTAACAGTTTAGAGACAAAACATCTCAAAATTTTGTATAAATTTGTAGTAATTGATAGGAAAAGACTTCTACCAACTACGCTCAAAAAAGGATAACACGTGACTAGCCGTTGGACATTTTTGAGCTTTTTTTATGCCTTTTTTTAGGGTTTTTGCTCGAAAAATTGATAATTTACTAGTGCGATTTGCACGACAGCATAGATTACAAACCGTATGTTCCAAGCTTTTTAGGGCTTAAAATCACAATTTTTTTTCAAATAACAGAGATTTGTCTCCACGTTTGTAGTTTGTGTTTACATCAATAGGGCACTTTTTAAAAGGGCTAAGCAAAATTGCAAAACCTATAAGCAGTTTTACAAAACTTATAAGCAGTTTAGTAGAATGAAGCGTTTGTTTTTTGAGCTGCTTTTTTAGATTTAAGTCAAAAAAAGAAGCCTCAAGTAATCTTGAGACTTCTATCAACATAGCTTCAAAACGGATACACAGTGACTAGACGTTGGACACTTTGAAGTCGAGGGTATTCAACATCTTTTTGATGCGTTTACCCGGTCTAAAATTAACATGCGCACTACGCACATTAGAGGCAGATACCTCTTCTTCTAAATCACTGGGATTAGAACGGACTCCTACTTGGAAGTTCCCCAAGGTACCGAGCTGCACCACCCGGCCTTGCGCCAGCTCATCCATTACATTAAGCTGTAAGGCATTAAGCACGGCTAGGCAGTCGGCTTCAAGAACGGTACACTGGTTAGCAACCAGGTAAGCTAAACGTTCTAAATCAGTGAACCCATCCGCTACGGCGTGGGCATAATAGCGCTCTTGTGAGGCGCTGTCTTGAGGATTTCTCCTCCCAATTGGCTTTACTAAAACCATAGTTAAAAAAATATTTATTTCACCCTTTTATTCAGGCGGTCTCGGCATTAGTGCCTAAACAGTTGCTAAATAACGACATAACCACCTTATAAGAAAGACAATCTTATCAACATTGTCAACAAGTTTTTAACAAATTGACCCCTCTTCGGCAAAAAATTTTTGCATTTCTCAAAAATTATTGTAATTATTTACAGAACATAAAAATAAACTACTTATTATAAGTGTTATATAAAAAATTATCCTCTTTTACTTTATGATTAAAAGTGAAAAAAATGTACGTTTTTTCGTACTAGAGTAAATTTCAATATTCCGTTGTTCTGATGGCTTGTAACAGCTGCAGGTTTTTCGTGCTGTACCGATGGCTCCTAAAATCCGCAAGTCTGTCTTATAAATTACGTTTTAAATAATTTCTTGATTAGAAAACAATTGATTTTAAGAAAAAAAATTGTCCCCTTTTTTGATTTTTGTGTGGTGTTTTATTCAGAAAATAATGCTGATTTAGTGCCTTTATTTACTAAATAAAATAGATATCCTGTCCTGATTGATTTGTCATGCTGTCCCGATAGCCATCGATATCAGCATCTCATACAAGCATAGATCCTGAAACGAGTTCAGGATGACAAGACGAGAAGCTTATTTGGGTTAAAAGTGAAATTCCATCCCATCTTCTGCCTGCCTGCCCCGGCTGCCCTCAGCACAGGCTCGTGAAGCTACTTTTATAAGCTCTTGGTGATTTTATGATATGGTGAGGTGGTGCGGTGGTGCTATCGTAAATCTAAAATCGTAATTCGTAATTCATCAATCGTAATTCATAATTTGTAATTCGTAATGCGTTAACCAAAAATGGTCAAAAGATTTTCCTATCTTCAACCCTATACTAAAAACTTCAAATTGGCCTGGTTTAAAAAAGACCCTTTACAGATTATTGCCTTTCAAAGCTATGGCACGGACACTCGTTTTTACGTCCGAGGCCGGGCTTTAGAGGATGAGTCTATTGATTTAGAACAACAAAAGCTTTGGCACCTTGTAATCAATACATGGAAACGCTTTGAGACCGATGACATTAAACAGGCTGGGATTACCATAACGCTGCCCAATAACAAAACCCTCAAAGTAAGCACCGACGACAACGGCTATTTTATGGCTGAAGCACCACTAGAACAGCTCGAGGCTTTAACGAATGCTGAAGGCTGGTTAGCCTATGAACTCGCTTATAACGAGGCTCATCTCAAACGCCACATTCAGTGCAAAAATAGGTTTCCTGGTGAATTGCTCATTCCCTCGAATGAAGCCGAATTTGGGGTTGCTAGTGATATTGACGATACCATTTTGCATACAGGAGTGGTTTCAATCTTAAAGTGGCAGGTAATTTATAATTCCATTTTTAAACATGCCAAAAACCGACTTCCCTTAGAGGGGGCCGCCGATTTTTATCATAAATTGCACCGAGGTGCTTCGGGAAAAAACGCGAATCCCATTTTTTATGTGAGCCACAGCCCTTGGAATTTATACCGCTATCTAGAACTTTTTCTAAAGCAAAATAACTTTCCTAAAGGCCCTATTCTACTGCAACGTTTAGGAGCTATATTAAAGCGAAAACAGCAGGGCGATAAGCCTCAAAAGCAAAAAGAAATTGTGAATATTTTAAAAACCTATCCCAAGCTGCCCTTTATATTAATTGGGGATAGTGGTGAGCACGACCCTGCTATTTATATGGAAATTGCCGAAGCCTTCCCCAATCGGATTTTAGCTATTTACCTGCGCAGTGTAAAGCACAAGAAAAAAATGCTACACGTAAAACACCTTGTAAACCATTATAACACAACGATGGTTTTAATAGTGGACAGCAGTGCTCAAGCCGTGGCGCACGCCAAAAAGCACGGGTTTATTGCTTAAAACAAGCCGTGTATTTCGGCATCAATTTTATTGATGATCCCGCCTAAATCTTCCGGATTAACAACAAAATCTAAGGCATCGACGTCCACAATAAGCAAGTTGCCCTTGGTATAACGCTGAATCCAGGCTTCGTAGCGCTCGTTTAGTCGACTTAAATAATCAATGCTGATGCTGTTTTCGTAATCACGACCCCGTTTATGGATTTGTGCCACCAAATTTGGAATAGAACTGCGCAAATAAATTAATAAATCTGGCCCTTTTACAAACGATTCCATAAGATTAAAAAGGGAAGAGTAATTCTCGAAATCGCGATTGGTCATCAACCCCATCGCATGCAAATTGGGTGCGAAAATATGAGCGTCTTCATAAATGGTGCGGTCTTGAATAATGTCTTTGCCGCTATCGTGAATTTGGTTGATCTGACGAAATCTACTGTTTAGAAAATAGACCTGTAAATTGAAGCTCCAGCGTTCCATCTGATTGTAAAAATCATCTAAATACGGATTATCGACGACGTCTTCTAATTGGGCTTCCCATTTGTAATGTTTGGCGAGTAATTTGGTCAGCGTTGTTTTTCCGGCGCCTATATTTCCTGCAACAGCAACATGCATAAGTTATTGTATTTTGAGTTGGTACTGACGTAGCATTTCGTCGTGGTAAATATACAAGCTTTCATTGGTTACCAAAAACTGTTTTATCAATAAATTTGGATGTTTAATAGCTTGAATAACACTGTCGTTTTTTTGCAACATATAAAGCTGATTGCCTTTTTTAAGTACCAAATGCGCCTTATTGAAAGCCAATTTTTCAAAGCCTTCATTTTTGTGTTTGCTGGTTAAACTACCAAAGTAATTATAGATATAGAGATAGTCTTCGGTGAGCAAATAACAGTTGTTATAATCGCTTTTTAAATCTAAAATAGTAGATTGTATGGGTACGGTTTTTAAACGTGTCTTTCGGCTTTTATAATCATAAAGCTCTAGCTGTTGTAAATCTTGATTAAAAATCCAAAGTGTATTATCAAAGCCCGTAGAAACAAAGGACACATTTTTATAAGGTAAAACCGTGTTAAAATCAATTTTGAAAATTTCTGCTAAGCGGTTATCTAAAATGATAACCGTATTAAAATCCTCGTAAAACAGATTTAGTTTTAAGGGATTAAAGGTATTCGCCGAAGTAATTTTACCCAACTGAAAATTAGCATAGGTCATTGTGGTCTCTTTTGCAGCTTTATGAAAGGTATTATTTTCGGTACTAAAATACAGTGTCCCAAAGGTATCTACACCAAAAATAGATTCCACTTGAAGCGGCATAGAATCTATAAGCTTAGCGTTGATTGTTTTTTGAGCCAGAGCCAAAGCACTGAACAGAAAAAAAATATAACAGGCATTTTTCATAGGATTGAGAAAAGTACAAAAAATGCGCCAAGTATCGTGAAAATACCTGTCAGGTTTTATCATCTTAAGACCTGTCAGGTTTCAAAAACCTGACAGGTCTCAATAGTTAAAACGTCAATTTATACCCAAAACCACGCACATTAATAATCTGAATAGTTTCATCTTTACTCAGCTTTTTACGCAACTTGGAAATAAAAACATCCATGCTTCGGGCTGTAAAAAAATCATCAGTTCCCCAGAGTTTGTTCAATATAAAAGAGCGATCTAAAACTCTATTTTTATTTTTTAAAAGGTGAAACAGCAAGTGGGCTTCTCTGTGGGTTAATTGTATGGACGCTTCATCCTTATAGTGCAATTGCTGTTTAGGAAAATCGAAGGTGTAACTTCCCAGTTCCAAAATAGCAGCCGTTTTTTGAACTTTGCTTCTGTTGAGAAGATTATGAATTCTTACAATGAGCTCTTCCATACTGAAAGGCTTTTTTAAATAATCGTTACCTCCAACAGAAAAGCCCTCCACAACATCAGCGGTTTGTGATTTTGCCGTTAAAAATAGGATGGGTATCGTATCATCAATAGCCCTGATCTCTTTAGCCAAGGTAAAGCCATCTTTTTTGGGCATCATCACATCTAAAACTAAAATTTCAGGGGCTTCCGATTTATAGTTTTCAAAGGCTTTTTCGCCATTTTCGCATAAAATAACCTCAAAATTTCGGGTCTCAAGACTTTCTTTAATAATGCGTCCTAAGGCTGCTTCATCCTCGGCTAATACTAATTTGATGTTATTTGCCATGTGGAAGCGTGATTTTAAATGTGGTTAAATTCTTGTTTAGCTCTAAATCGATAGAGCCTTCATGTTTTTCAATGATGGATTTGCTGTAGTATAAACCAATACCGAAGCCTTTTACATCGTGGGTGTTTCCTTTGGGTACGCGATAAAATTTCTCAAAAATCCGCTCTTTATTGGTCTTCGTTAAGGTGGCTCCGTTGTCTGAAATTAAAATCTCAAGGTATTTCTCATTAGCTTCAAGTTGCACTGCAATATGCTCTCCACCGTACTTTACGGCATTGTCTAACATATTATTTAAGGCATTTTCAAAGTGAAATAGATCCACTTCAATCGGTAAAGTTTCAAGTTTTATAGTCCTTTGAAAGGTCTTTTCAGGATATTGAATTTGATACTTATTCAGCATTGTATTGAGTAATTCCACAATATCAACCGTCTCCTTATTTAAGTCTAACGCATTGCTGTCGAGCGTTGCGGTTTCAAGTAATTTTTCAACCATAATATTCAGCTTACGAAGCTGTTCTGAAGACAAATCGATATAGGTTTTTGTTTTTGCTTTATCTTCAATAGCATTAAAATTAGTGATGCTTTCTAAGGCCACACCAATGGTAACAATGGGTGTTTTAAACTCGTGAGTAATATTACTGATTAAATCGTTTTTCACTTCAGCTAACTGCTTTTGTTGTTTGATGATTTTTAGTAAATAGAATAGACAACTGATGACGGCAATGACCAAA
>CAYMDB010000096.1:3439-9714 GCA_964388865.1 uncultured Flavobacteriaceae bacterium | reverse complement strand
CTAGCTGTCAACGAACCAGTAAAGTCGTACGCACCAGGTTCGCCTGAGCGTAAAGCTGTCTCTGAAGCGTATAAAACAATGTTTAACAGTAAGGTTGAAGTTCCTCTTTATATAAATGGTGAAGATGTAAAAACTGGAAATACCAGAACAATGTCTCCTCCTCACGATCATCAACACAGTGTCGGTGAATACCACCTAGCAGAAAAAAAACATATTGAAGCTGCCATTGCAACAGCTTTGGAAGCACGAAAAGAATGGTCACAAATGCCGTGGGAGCAACGCGCAGGTATTTTCTTAAAGGCTGCCGAATTGATCGCTGGTCCGTACAGAGCAAAAATTAACGCCGCAACTATGATTGCGCAATCTAAAAACGTTCATCAAGCTGAAATTGACGCTGCATGCGAATTGATTGATTTTTTGCGCTTTAATGTGCAATACATGACTGACATTTACATGGAACAACCCGAAAGTACAAGTGAAGCTTGGAACCGTGTAGAGTATCGTCCGCTCGAAGGCTTCACCTACGCCGTAACTCCTTTCAACTTTACAGCCATTGCCGGAAACTTACCATCTTGTATGGCATTAATGGGCAACGTAGTTATTTGGAAACCTAGTGATAGCCAAGTGTATTCAGCAAAAGTAATTATGGATGTCTTTAAAGAAGCGGGTGTGCCAGCAGGCGTGATCAATGTTGTTTTTGGCGATCCAAAAATGATCACTGATGTTGTTTTAGCAAGTGCAGATTTTTCAGGTTTGCATTTCACAGGTTCTACCTTTGTGTTTAAAGAACTATGGAAACAAATTGGAAACAACATTCACAACTACAAAACCTATCCTAGAATTGTGGGAGAAACTGGCGGAAAAGATTTTATTGTCGCACACAAAACTGCAGACCCTAAACAAGTGGCTACCGCAATTGCGCGCGGCGCTTTTGAATTTCAAGGACAAAAATGTAGCGCGGCTTCAAGAGCTTACATTCCAAAAGGAATTTGGGCAGAGGTGAAAAAACATTTAGTGGCCGATTTAAAAAGCTTTAAAATGGGATCACCTGAAGATATGAGCAACTTTATCACCGCCGTGATTCACGAAGGTTCTTTTGATAAATTAGCCAAGTACATCGACCAAGCTAAAGCCGATAAAGATGCTGAAATTATTGCCGGTGGAAACTATGATAAATCTAAAGGCTATTTTATAGAGCCCACAGTTATTGTGACAACAAATCCGAAATACACCACCATGTGCACTGAATTATTCGGGCCAGTTATTACTCTATACATTTACGAAGACGAAACATTTTCTGAAACTCTAAAACTGGTAGATGAAACAAGTCCTTACGGATTAACAGGAGCCATTTTAGCCGCCGACAGATACGCAATTGTTGAAGCCACAAAAGCTCTAGAAAACTCAGCAGGTAATTTCTACATCAACGATAAGCCTACGGGCGCTGTTGTAGGTCAGCAACCTTTTGGTGGGGCAAGAAGTTCTGGAACCAATGACAAAGCAGGTAGTTCACAAAACTTAATGCGTTGGGTATCGACTCGATTGATAAAAGAAACCTTTGTAACACCAACAGATTACAGATATCCTTTTTTGGGTTAGAGTACAGTAAACCCGTGTAATTTTACAAAAGCCGACTTTAAATTGAGTCGGCTTTTTTAAAATAATAATTTCATGTTGTAAAGCACTATTATTCGTAAGGTTTCAACTCGTTTATCTGCGCAAATTGTACGTTTTTAGCCGAGTTATCTGCACCAACCACTATAGCCACCACACTTAAATTTTCAATTACATAACTTTCTGGAATTACAATAGGGAAAGACGTAGAATATTCTATTAACGCTTCAGTTGCTGGAATAGGATTACCTAAAACACTTGTTAAAGAAGCTCTTAAGACGTCATTGTGTTCAAAATCAGGAATAGGATCGCCTAAATTATAGTACGGACTCGTAGTATCTGCATTGTAATAATTGACCTGATCATAAATAATCCCATCTTCAAGTAAATACACTATTAATTTATCGCCCAGAACAGAGCCTTCTTCATAAACTACATTTACCTGAACTAACAATTCATTAGCTGTTAACTCAGAATTTATAGCCAACGCTAAATTAGTATCTAAGCCTGCAATACTCGTAACATCACTGTTAGGATGCGGGCTTTGCCAATCTATATTTCTATTAATTCTTGCAGCGGGAAAACCTTCAACACCAAACGCATCCTTTAAAAGTTGAACTTGACTAAAGTGCATTGGATCTGGAAAACTATTCGCGGTTTCGTGAATGGCTATTACCGCAATAGCATCTGTTTCTTCTCTCAACGAATGGATAGCTCCGGACACTCTCGGACAAAACCCACACCATGTGCCCGTGTAATCTTCAACAACAATTTTTTGCTTTGGAATTATAACACTGAAAGGTTCGGTGTTAGTGGTTATTTCTACACCATCTTCCATATAAACTCCATAAACTTCAAATACACCAATAGCATCAGAGGAAAAGGAGGCACCATCTATAGGCTCGCCATTCACATAAAATGTAGCTAAATCCGTAACATCTACACCTAGTTCGTTGATTATTTTAAATGGTATTTCTTGGTTAACTAAAGAGGCTTTTCGCACCAGTTCATCTACAATAATTTCAGCAGTTGGTGGGTTTAAAGACACATTTTCTTCTGTTTTACTGCATGCAGAAGAAAACAATACTAAAATAAATAAACCCAACTTTTGTATTCCATTTGATATCATAAGGTATAACTTTTGTGCTAAAGTAATTAATTTTTATTACTACAGTACAATTGCAAAAAAAAAGGTATTATTGTGTTCTAAACTTCGAAAACATACTATGAAAAAACTATTTTTTATTTGCTTCATTTCGCTTTTTTACAATTCTTTAAGCGCCCAAAATGAGCTTCCCAATGTAAATTTAGAAACTATCGATGGTAAGTCTATTGATCTAAAAAAGGTGATAAACAAAGAAGGTATAACCATAATTTCATTGTGGGCAACATGGTGTGTTCCTTGCCTAAAAGAATTAGATGCTATAAATGAGATTTATGTAGATTGGCAAGATGAGACCAACGTAAAACTAATTGCTGTTTCTATAGATGATAGCAGAACCGTTAAGAGAGTAAAGTCTATGATTAACGGAAAAAACTGGGACTATACCGTATTACTAGACATTAATAACGACTTAAAGCGCGCTTTAAACGCCGCCAGCATTCCACTGACAATTTTAGTGAAAGACAACCAAATTGTCTATGAGCATTCTGGTTATAGCCCAGGTGCAGAATTAGAATTGTACGAAAAAATCAAAGAATTGTCTAAATAATACATTACCAAACCTTAGCTTACCAATTACCAACTGATATGAAAAAACTCATTTTTCTGAATCTTGTAGTGTTTAGTTTCTACCTAACTAACGCTCAAAATTCAGGCAATTTTTATGGTGGATTAGAATCGAATTCACAATGGCTTCAAACCGACAAAGGGATAAATTTTTTGGCACCAGAAGATCAATTTAGAGCCAATAACTATCTTTTGTTAAATTACAGGCTCGATAATTTTACAGCAGGAGTTCAATTTGAATCCTACCTCCCTTCGGCTTTATTGGGCTACGATTCGGTTTATGACGACAATAACGGCGTAGCCACCTACTATTTTAATTACAAAGATGATACTATAGATGTTACTGGAGGTTATTTTTATGATCAGTTTGGTAGTGGTCTTATTTTGAGGTCTTGGGAAGATCGACAATTAGGCCTTAACAATTCCATAAAAGGACTAAATATTAAATTTAATCCTACGGAGTATATAGGTATTAAAGCCATCTTTGGCAAGCAACGTTATGGTTTTGAGGTATCTGAAGGCACCATTCAAGGATTAGATACCGAAATAAGCCTAAGCGAGGCCCTAAAAATTGATGCTTTAGATATTCAAGTGGGGTTGAGTTATGTCGCCAGAAATCAAGACACCAATGGCAATGAAGCTCTTCCTTCAACAGTAGGTGCTTTTAGTGGTCGATTAGATTTTATTCTGAATGACTTTTACGCAGGTGTTGAGGCCGTACTAAAAAATCCAGATGCTATTGCAAACGAAGGCCAACTGTCTTCAAATAAATTATATGACGGCACAGCTTTACAAGTCAATGCGGGCTATGCCAAAAAAGGGCTAGGTATCAATGCTACCTTTAGACGTCTGGAAAACTTTAGCTTCTTCTCAGATCGTTTGGCAGAAGGAAATATTTTTAATCAACAGGTTATCAATTATGTTCCAGGTCTAACCAAACAACAAGATTATCTTCTAACCAATATTTACGTTTATAATCCGCAACCGCGATTAATTATTGAGTCCTTTGATCAACGCGCTGGTGAAGTAGGCACGCAATTCGATTTGTATTACTCTTTTAAAAAGGGTAGCACCCTAGGTGGTAAATACGGTACAAAATTAGCGATGAATTTTTCGTATTGGGGTGGACTAGACGCCGAATATAATATTGAAAATAAATGGTATAAGGCAAAATTTATCGGACAAGGTTCTCAGCTTTTTAGGGATGTAAATCTTGAGATAAAAAAGAGATGGTCTAAGCCCTGGAGTTCAGTGTTTACCTATCAAAACGTGCTTGTAGACAAGGGAGTGGTAGAAGGTGGACCTTTAGGAAAATCATCTATAAATGCCAACATCGGAGTTTTGGAAACGACTAGAAGGTTTGAAAATGGAAAAGCAGCACGTTTTGTTTTACAACATCTTTGGAGTAAGGACGACAGAAAAAATTGGGCAGCAGCCGTACTAGAATATAATTTCTCTACTAATTTGGCGCTATACGCAGCTGACAACTGGAATTACGGCGGTATTGACGAGATTCATTACTACAGTCTTGGTGGTAGCTATAGTAAGGGCAATACTAGACTAGGTGTTAATTACGGAAGACAACGTGGCGGATTAATCTGTATTGGAGGGGTTTGTAGATTTGTACCAGAAAACACAGGATTAAGTGCCAATCTCACAGTAGCATTTTAAGTTTATCTGATAAAACAGTATTTCAGCGTTATTTAATAAAAACTTTATTTTTTTATTTAACACAATTTTGTGATGGTTAATAGAATATATATATTCAGTATTATTTTATAACACTATTAATTAATCCCACTAAAAACATGATTAAAAAAATTACTTTTTTTCTATCGCTTTGCGTTGCCTGTACACAAGTTATTTCAGCGCAAACGCTCCTTTCTGAAGGCTTTGAAGGTGCCGCTTTCCCTCCCACCGGCTGGACCTCTTTTATTGGCACAAATGGGCTAGGTACAACTAACAACTGGATCCAGGTAGAGGCACCAAATACAGGAACCTACGCTGCCGCTAATGTTTATGAAAATGTTACAGGCGGTATTGCTGAAGATTGGTTAGTAACCAGTCAGATTGATTTAACAAGTGCTACAAATACAGAGTTACTGTTTTATTCTGCACAAAGTTATTCCCCAAATTTCGGCTCAACTTATGAAGTGAAGGTTTCTTCAAGCTCTCAAACCAACCACGCTGATTTTACAACAGTAGCCGCATATGATGAAACCAATGTTGGTAATGGATACGAACTAAAAACGATAGATTTATCCGCTTATGACGGTATGATGGTTTATATAGCTTTTGTTCATTTTAATGACTATGGTGACAATTGGATTATCGATGATATTGAAGTGAGATCACCTTTAAGTTTAGATGCTAAATTAAATAATGTAAGTTTAAATAGATATTCACTTACTTCTGTAGACAATCAACTCCTATTAGATGTAAATAATAATGGTGCCAATGCTATAACATCTATTGATATCTCTTGGAATGATGGCACAAGTAATTATTCCGAAAATTTCAATGTAAATATTGCACCTGGACAGACAGAAACAATTAACCACTCTACACCCATAAATTATAGTTCTGTCCAAGAAAAAGATATTACTGTGACGATTACAAGTGTTAATGGTAGTACTGATGGCGATAGTACGAACAATGCCCTCAATACAAAATTTAACACCTTATCTCAAGCCGGTACAAAAGCTGTATTTATTGAGGAAGCAACTGGGACTTGGTGTGGCTGGTGTCCCAGAGGTGCTGTCGGTATGGACTATATGGCTGCTACCTATCCTGAAACAACTGTTCTTGTAGCTGTTCATAATGCAGATCAGATGGAAGTGGCAGCATATGATGCCGGTATCGGAAATTATATTGCTGGCTACCCAAGTGGCGTTGTAGATCGTAAAATTGGAAATGTAGACCCTTCTCAAAC
>CAYMDB010000096.1:0-3429 GCA_964388865.1 uncultured Flavobacteriaceae bacterium | reverse complement strand
TCATAATGCTTCTCATCAATGACTTTGGTGGCAATGGTAGACTCGGGAAGGACCTCCTGAATGAGCCGGAGAGCCTTTGCAAGCGCCATTTCACATGTTTGCGGGTCTAGACCCTTCTCAAACCTCGCTACAAACCGTTTATAATTCTCAAATCAATGAGCTCGTTCCTGTCGATTTAACGGAAAGTGCCGTTCAAGTGGGGAATAATTTAACGATCACTGCGCAGGCTACATTTTACTCTAATTTTTCATCAGCCGGTACCAATTACAGATTAGGGATTATCATCACTGAAGACGGAGTTACTGGCACAGGAGATGGCACCAATACTAACCAATTAGATTATGATCAGGTTAATTATTACTCAGGTGGTGGCCAAGGACCTATGGGAGGTTATGAAGTTTTACCAGATCCAGTACCAGCAACGCAAATGGTTTACAACCATGTAGGTAGAGCTTTATTGGGCGGCTTTAATGGTGAAGCTGGCTCTATACCTGCTGTTATTACAGATGGGCAAACGGTATCTTACGACTTTAATTACACAATACCTGCAACAAGTAACGTAGACAATATTAATATCGTTACCGTATTGATAGATCAAACCGATGGCAGCATTGTTGGTGCTTCTGAAAGTTCTGTAACACAAGCCTTAAGTATAGAAACCGTAGCGGCTGGTATAAATTCTATTAAAGTATTTCCTAACCCAGCTAAAGACCAAATTAATATTGCTTTCGCAGCGGGTAATGGGGGCTACAAAATCACTGTGACCGATATGTTGGGAAGAACAGTACTGTCTAAAACTTATGAAGGCTTGCTTGGTAACCAAAATATTGCGTTACCAGTCTCTCATTTAAATGCTGGACATTACATTATGAAAATCAATGCTGGTTCTGCTTCTTACAGCACCAAGTTTATTGTAAGTGAATAATTAAATTTCAAGTAAAAAAGGGAAGGATACTCATAGACTTCCCTTTTATTTATATCGTTTATGAGTCTTTTATTTAATTATATAATTATGAAGAAAAAATTACTTTTTATTGGCCTTTTAGTCGCCTCATTTATATCTCACGCGCAATTTGAAGTTAGAGCCAATAGCAATAATGCGCTGGTATCTGATGGAGAAAGTTTTACTTTTGCCGAAGCAGGTTGTGATTATGCAGACCCTTGCAATTGGAAATTTAGCGTTACAAACACATCGAATGAAGCCATTTACATGAGAATTTTTGTTGATGGTCTGACCAACACGGATGGCTCAAATTTTCAATTGTGTTTTGCTGGTGTTTGTTTAAATAATGTCACTCTTTACAGTGGATATCCTAGCACAGCGGCAATGATTCCACCAGGAGGCACAAATAGTGCTGGTAATAATTTTTGGAATCAAAATCCGCCCTCAACCACAACTCCTATGAGTTGGGTACTGAGATTTCAGGCTTTCGATGCCTCTAGTAATCCAATAGGAGCGGCCTTAACGGTCACTTATAATTTTGAACCTAGCTTAAGTATTGTTGACAATCAATTAGCCTCCATAAAAGTTTTCCCAACTCAAGTAAAGCGTGAGCTTAACGTAGCTTCTACCGAAGCGTTACAAGCTGAATTCTATACTGTTTTAGATAAAAAAGTAATGCAAACCGCAATACCTTCTGGCAATTTTAAAATTGATTTAACAAACTTAATACCGCAACTATACCTCATACGTTTCACTACTAATTCTGGAAAAGTTGTGATTAAGAAAATCGTTGTTGAATAAAAACCGTGTGGTTTTTTATAAAATAGTGAGACCGTTCGATTTTAGATTGAATGGTCTTATTATTTAAACCCTATGCTTAAACGGCAAGTAAATCACCTTTTTAGTCTCAAAGAAAGACTCTTCAAAATAATCGGACAGTAAAAACGCTTTTACGGTTGTATATTGTTTTAGCTCCTCGGTTAAATCCCCACCTTTTAAATATAAAATGCCGTTTTTTAAATCGTTCTTTTGGTGTTTTGAAATTTTTCCTCTTATCCATTTTGTAAATTCTGGCATGGCCGTTACCGCTCTGCTTGCGATAAAATCGAAGGTTTCATGAATAGCCTCCACGCGACTATGTGTCGTTTTAACATTAGTAATGTTAAGTGTATCACAAATAGAATCAACAACTTTCAACTTTTTCTGAATACTATCTACCAAATGAAATTGACAATTCGGAAACAATATAGCTAAAGGGATACCTGGGAAACCGCCACCTGTGCCCACATCTAAAATGGAGGTATGGTCTTTAAACTGAATCACCTTTGCAATCCCCAAAGAATGTAGAACATGCTTAAGATACAACTCATCTATGTCCTTACGAGACACCACATTTATTTTGGCATTCCACGCTTTGTATAAGCCCTCTAGGGCTTCAAATTGAACGACCTGTTCTTCGGTTAAATCTGGGAAATATTTTAGTATGAGTTCCATAAATAGTGCGTTTTCGCAAAAGTACTTAATTTTAACCTGGATAATTTAACGTTTATACATAATGCCCCATTTTAATTATTAACTATCTTTGACTTCACTATAATGTATCAAAAATACTGAGTTTACAGTAATTAATAATTTATCAAA
Organism: uncultured Flavobacteriaceae bacterium; assembly: GCA_964388865.1. Taxonomy (GTDB): domain Bacteria; phylum Bacteroidota; class Bacteroidia; order Flavobacteriales; family Flavobacteriaceae; genus Winogradskyella. Next base: position 845 of record CAYMDB010000096.1, on the reverse strand, counting down.
TGGCACAGCAAACATTATCTTTTTCTAGAGCAGACTCAGCCAAGTTTTTTAGGACTCTAAACAAACGTGTAAATAACTATTTTAAAGACAATAACTTAAAACGTACAGGAAACTGGCAACTTTGGTTAAAAACCATTGTGATGTTCGCCCTGTTTTTAACTCCATACTTCTTATTATTAACCTTAGACATTCCTACTTGGGGACAATTATTATTAACCATTGTGATGGGAATTGGTATGGCTGGCGTTGGCATGAACGTTATGCACGACGGTAATCACGGTACCTTTTCCAATAAAGAATGGGTAAATAGAATCATGGGAAGTAGTATTTATATCTTAGCAGGAAATGTGTATAATTGGCAAGTACAGCACAATGTATTACATCATACCTATACGAACATCCACGGCCATGATGAAGATTTAGAAGCTGGAAGGATTTTACGCTTTTCTAAACACACGAAATGGCAAAAACATCATAGATTTCAACATTACTACTCTATTCTATTATACGGATTATTGACGATAAACTGGGCAATCACTACAGATTTTCAGCAAATGAGACGGTACATGAAACGCAAGTTATCTTACGGAAAATTACCAAGCCCTTTAGCCAACTGGAGCAAATTAGTGATTTCAAAAATTATCTATGTGTCTATGTGGATTGTCTTACCAATTGTATTGACAGACATTGCTTGGTATAAAATTTTAATAGGCTTTGTTCTCATGCATTATGTTGCTGGTTTAATTTTAAGCGTAGTCTTTCAGCTAGCGCATGTTATGGAAGAAGCCGAAATGCCAATGCCAGAGAAAGACGGTACTATGAAAAACACCTGGGCTATACACCAA
>CAYMDB010000095.1:0-9719 GCA_964388865.1 uncultured Flavobacteriaceae bacterium | reverse complement strand
CCGCCTGAATTTTTGCAGTAGCCATAGCAATGGTTTCAACCCCTGATGAGCAAAAGCGATTTACCGTTACACCAGGAACATCAACGATATCTAAACCCATCAATGAAATTAAACGTGCCATATTTAAACCTTGTGCCCCTTCTGGCATAGCGTTTCCTACCATAACGTCATCAATACGTTTGGCATCTAAATTAGGCAACTCTTTCATCATATATTTGATGGTTTCAGCGGCTAATTCATCTGTTCTTTTAAATCGGAACACGCCCTTTGGTGCTTTTCCAACTGCGGTTCTGTATCCTTTTACTATGTATGCGGTTTTGTTCATATGTTATTGTTTTGACGTAGGACGATTTGACGTATGACTTAAGACTTACTTAAGTTTTCCATAAAACGTGTTATCATTCCTTGTATGATTTGAATTTTTCTTTCTAAATGTTTAAAAGTTTCTTCCGAAATATATCCGATTTCAATTGAGATTATTAACTGTGTTTCCCATTCAAAAGCCTATCCTAAAGCCGTTTCTAAAAATTGAATAAAATGCTTGTCTGTTCCTTTACTTGTACCCTCAGCAATATTTGATGGAATTGAGACGGAACATCTTTGCATTTGACTAGACAAAGCATAAATTTCAGATTTAGGAAATGTCTGAGTGGTTTTGTATGTATCTTTTACAATATTAATTCCTTCTTTCCAGATAATGAGTTTTCTAAAATTATGTCTAGCTGCCATATTTACTCGTCTTTATTTAGGACTAAAACAAACTTATGATATTCGATTTTTTAATAAAGTCTTTCAGTCCTAAGTCATTTAGTCTTATGTCTTTTTTTAATTTCTCAGCGGCTTCCCAGTCTTCAACATATGCTGAATTCGTTCTAAAGTTTTGCGCTCTGTGCATAAACTTAAGAAGGCCTCACGCTCTAGATCTAAAAGGTATTGCTCGGATACTTTTGTTGGTTCCGATAAATCACCACCTGCCATAACGTAGGCTAATTTGTTGGCTATTTTCATGTCGTGTTCAGAGATGTAATTGCTGTCTTCCATAGCATCTGTTCCTACTAAAAACATACCTAAAGCTTGTTTACCAAGAACTAAAACATCATCTCGTTTTACAGGTTGGGTATACCCCATTTCGGCCATCAATTTGGCGTGTTGTTTTGCAACCGCGATTTGACGGTCTTTATTCACCACAACGACATCTTTTCCTTTTTGTAAAAGATTTAAATCGAATGCTTCATAAGCCGAGGTTGATACCTTTGCCATTCCAATAGTTAAGAAATGTTCTTTTAACACATTGAGTTGTACATCACCTTTATGAAAAAGATCTGAGGCCCTCAACGCCATTTCTTTAGAGCCTCCACCACCGGGAATCACTCCAACACCAAACTCTACAAGTCCCATGTAGGTTTCTGATGCTGCAACAACTTTATCAGCGTGCAAGGATAACTCGCAACCACCACCTAAAGCCATGCCGTGAGGGGCAGAGACGGTTGGAATTGACGAGTAACGCATCCGCATCATGGTATCTTGGAAATATTTCACAGCCATGTTAAGCTCATCGTATTCCTGCTCTGCAGCCATCATAAAAATCATACCGATGTTAGCACCCACTGAGAAATTTGCGGCTTGATTACCTACTACTAATCCTGCAAAATCTTTTTCGGCTAATTCAATAGCTTTATTCAATCCGGTAAGCACGTCACCACCAATCGTATTCATCTTAGATTGGAACTCACAATTGAGGATGCCGTCTCCTAAATCTTCGATAACAACACCAGAATTTTTAAATACCTCTTTAGATTTTCTGATGTTATCTAAAATTATAAAGGCATCTTGACCAGGTATTTTCGTTTGTGTTTTGCTTGCAATATCGTAAAAATAGCTCGCGCCCTCTTTTACAGTATAAAAAGATTTTGTTCCTGAAGTAAGCATCTCATTAACCCAATCAGCAGGTTCTATACCTTCCGCTTTCATTAAGTCAACACCTTTCTCTACCCCGATGGCATCCCAAATTTGAAAAGGACCGTGTTCCCATCCGAAACCAGCTTTCATGGCATCGTCAATTTTATAGAGCTCGTCGGTAATTTCAGGAATACGGTTTGAAACATAAGCAAATAAAGCGGTAAAACTTTTTCTGTAGAATTCTCCTGCTTTATCTTTCCCACCGACTAAAATTTTGAATCGATCTATAACTTTATCAACAGTTTTAGTAAGTTCTAAAGTGGCAAAGTTTGCTTTTTTAGACGAACGGTAGTCGAGTGTATTTAAATCTAAAGTGAGGATCTCTGGAGAGCCATCATCTTTTCTTATTTTCTTGTAGAATCCTTGTCCGGTTTTACTACCTAACCATTTATTTTCCATCATGGTATTGATGAAATCAGGTAATTTAAATAGTTCCAAGCGCTCATCTTTCGGACAGTTTTCTCTAATGCCATTAGCAACGTGAACTAGAGTATCTAAACCAACAACATCAACAGTTCTGAAGGTTGCTGATTTTGGTCGACCTATAACTGGTCCAGATAATTTATCGACTTCTTCAACCGTTAAGTCTAATTCTTTAACAGCATGAAATAAACTTTGAATACTAAAAATTCCAATTCTATTTCCGATGAAAGCCGGAGTATCTTTCGCGATAACTGCGGTTTTTCCTAAGAATTTTTCACCGTATTCATTTAAAAACTCTAAAACATCTGTATCTGTTTTTGGACCAGGAATGATTTCGAATAATTTTAAATAGCGCGCCGGATTAAAAAAGTGCGTTCCGCAGAAATGCTTCTGGAAATCTTCACTTCGTCCTTCGCTCATAAATTTAATAGGTATACCTGATGTATTTGACGTAATTAAAGTCCCTGCTGTTCTGTGTTTTTCAAGTTTTTCAAAAACCTGTTGTTTAATATCAAGTCGTTCTACAACAACTTCCATAATCCAATCCACATCAGCAACTTTAGCAATATCATCCTCTAGGTTTCCCGTAGAAATTCTACTGGCAAAAGATTGACTGTAAATAGGCGAGGGCTTCGATTTTAACGAACTCGATAAGGAATCATTAACAATGCGATTTCTCACTACCTTATCTTCTAATGATAAACCTTTAGCTTTTTCTTGATCGTTTAGTTCTCTTGGAACAATGTCTAATAGTAGGACATCTACACCGATATTGGCAAAATGGCAAGCAATGCCGCTACCCATAATACCTGAACCGATAATCGCTACTTTTTTTATTCTACGTTTACTCATCTAATTTTGAAATGTGTTCTTTTTGATTGTATATCTGTTTGTTAGAAATCATGTTATTAATGACTTCGGCCACTTTTTGAAAGTTGGCTAATTCTTCGGGAGTTACATTGGCTTTTATAGTGTCGTTAAACGTTAACACTTTAGCTTTTGAATAATTTCGTTTTTCAATCCCAAATTGTGTTAGAAAAATTAAAACACCTCTACCATCCTCTGGATTGGGCTTTCTTGTTATTAATCCTTTCTCTTCCATTGATTTTAATGTACGAGAGAGGCTTGTAGCTTCCATTCCCATTTTTGGACCTAAAGAGGTTGAAGGCGTGCCTTTTTCGGGATCAATGCTCAACAAGGCAAAACCTGTTGCCATCGTAGAGTCAAACTTTAAAGCTTCTTCATTGTACATTTTGTTCACAGCAAGCCATGTGGTTCTCAAAATGTAATCAATAGTTTTATCTTTCATGGACACTTTATCTTTCCAAATATAGCAAAAAAATGTTATGCATGCATAAGAAATATAAAAAAATTAGGCATGCATAGTGTTAGCACATAAATTAAATTACTCTATAGGAAAAAAAAGAAGGTGTTAAGCGCGATAAATTTTATCGTAGAGATCTTGATATTTTTTTTTGATGACATCGCGTTTCATTTTTAAGGTTGGTGTGAGATGTCCGTTGTCTATAGACCAAACATCTGAGGTGAGCTCAAAACGTTTTACCTGTTCCCATTTGCCAAAATGCTTATTGTACTTATCGACTTCTTGCTGAATGCGATCGATAACCTCCTGTGAACTTGCAATTTCGGCATTAGATTTACCAATAATCTTTTGTTTGTAATCAATCCAGTCTCTTACAAAATCGAAATTTGGCTGTACAATTGCAGCTGGCATTTTTTCGCCTTCCCCAATAACCATGACTTGTTCAATAAATAAAGATTGTTTTAAGTCGTTTTCTAAAAGGGTAGGAATAACATATTTTCCTCCAGAGGTTTTAAACATTTCTTTTTTACGACCTGTAATTTTTAAGAAGCCATCACTGTCAATTTCTCCTTTGTCTCCGGTTTGGAAATAACCGTTAGACATAACGCTCTCGGTTTTTTCGGGATCTTTGTAATACCCCATCATCACGTTGGGTCCTTTAACCAGGATTTCATCATCCTCAGCAATTTTGACATCGACGTTGTCTATAGGTTTACCAACAGTGCCTATTTTATACATATGGTCTCTATATAAGCCCACCGTAATTACGGGAGAGGTTTCAGTAAGACCATAACCTTCCATAACTCTCATATTAGCGGCACCAAACATCCTCGCTAATCTCGGTTGAAGGGCTGCACTACCAGAAACCATAGTTCTTAATTCTCCACCAAGTGCTTCACGCCACTTGCTAAAAATAAGTTTATTAGCTATTTTTAGTTGAAACTCATACCAAGCTCCGTTTGCGCCATAAGGTTCCCATTTTTCTCCTAAACTAACGGCCCAATAAAAAAGGGCTCTTTTAATACCTGAGAGCTCATCTCCTTTAAACATTATTTTATCAAATACCTTTTCTAGCAGGCGTGGTACCACACTCATAAGATTTGGCTTGATCTCTTTGGCATTATCTCCAATTTTATCAATGCCCTCAGCATAATAGATTGAGGTTCCGGCATGTTGATAAACGTAGATGAGTAAGCGTTCAAAAATATGACAAATAGGCAAGAAACTTAAAATCCGTGTTTCACCATCCTCTAATGGAACTCTTGGTGAACTGTCTAAGGCATTACTGGTAATATTCCAGTGTGAAAGCATTACTCCTTTAGGTCTTCCGGTGGTGCCAGAGGTGTAAATAATAGTCGCTAAATCCGCTGGATTAACCGCAGCTTTTCGCAATTCCACTTCAGGTTGATTGCTCTCATCTTTTCCAAGTTCTAATAATTCTGAATAATGTTTACAGCCGTCAATTTTATCAAAACTATAGACGTCCTTTAGCTTTGTGCGTGCTTTTACTTGATTGACTTTGGCTAATACATCCGCATCTGAAACAAAACAATAGGTCGCTTCGCTATGATTTAAAACATATTCGTAATCCTCTGCTGAAATGGTTGGATATATAGGAATATTTTGAGCACCTAATTGTAAAACACCTATGTCTACGATATTCCATTCGGTTCTATTCGTAGTTGTAATGACAGCGATTTTTTCGTTTTTTTGAATCCCGAGCCTCAAAAGAGCTCTGCTCATGGCATTCGATTTGTCAATATATTCTTGCGTTGACATATGTTGCCAATGACCATTATATTTGGTAACTAATGCAGAATCATTAGGTTTGTGTTCCAGTTGATAGTAGGGAAAATCGAAAAGACGCTTGATCTCTGTCATGTATTTAGCAATTATTAGTTAGGAATTTTACGAAAATATGAAATTTAAGAGCAAATATCCTAAAAATTATTAATCCTAAGTTTAAATAATTGATTTAAACTTTTCTTTTTTCTAACCATAATCTTGCATTAGTAAAGGCCTCCAGCCATGGTGAGACAGTGTTTTTTTGGTCTTTAGGGTAGTACGCCCAGTTCCATGGAAAGATAGAGCGTTCTATGTGAGGCATCGTTACTAAATGTCGCCCTGTTTTATCACAAAGCATAGCTGTGTTATAATCTGAACCATTGGAATTATGGGGATATTCAGCATAAGCGTATTTTGCGACAATATGATATTGGTCTTCTGAATAAGGCAATTTGAATTTCCCTTCACCATGTGAAATCCAAACTCCTAATGTAGCCCCTTCTAAAGATGAAAGCATAACCGAGTTGTTTTTTTGAATGCGGACCGAGGTAAAATTACTTTCGTGTTTATGGGAATCATTATAGGTCATTTTTCCGTGAGTTTGGTGCTCAGGATTTACTAACTCTAATTCCATCCACAGCTGACAACCATTGCAAATGCCTACAGAAAGTGTGTCTTCTCTTTTAAAGAAATCCTCAATCACCTTATTCGCTTTGTCGTTGTACTTAATGGCGCCTGCCCAACCCTTTGCAGAGCCTAAAACATCAGAATTACTGAATCCACCAACAGCTCCTAAAAACTGAATGTCTTCTAGTGTTTCTCTGCCAGAAATTAAATCGGTCATATGCACATCTTTAACATCAAAACCAGCGAGGTACATGGCGTTTGCCATTTCGCGTTCTGAGTTACTTCCTTTTTCACGCAAAATTGCGGCTTTGGGTGCCCCAACCCGTCCTTCCCCCGAGGGGGATGTGTGTTTTCCTGTGAAATGCTTTGGAAAAACATATTTTAACGCTTGATTTTTATAATTGTCAAAACGGACTTTGGCTAAACCATTTGAGGTTTGTTTTTGATCGAGTAGGTAAGAGGTTTTGTACCACATATCTCTCAATTTCGAAACGGTCATTGTAAAGACTTCATTCCCGTTTATAATACCTAAAATATTAGTTTCCGTGACCTTTCCAATATGGTGAAATTCGATATTTGCATCCGATAAGACTTTTTCAATACTGTCATCTTTAGATTGAAAAACAATACCCGCGTTCTCAGCAAAAAGTACTTTAAATGCATCGTTTTCGTCGATGCTTGTAAGGTCTAATTCGGCACCCAAATTGTTATCTGCAAAACACATTTCTAACAAGGTCGTAATTAATCCGCCAGACGCTACATCGTGTCCCGCAACAATTTGCTCGGCTTTTATTAAATCTTGAATCGTGTTGAAAACCGTTTTAACATAAGCGGCGCTTTTAATACTCGGTGTACTATTACCAATCTTATTATTAATCTGCGCAAAAGAACTACCACCGAGTTTAAAGTCGTCTTGAGAAATATTGATATAATAAATAGCCCCTTTATTTTTCTGAAGCACAGGTTCTACTACTTTAGTGATATCATTACAATGGGCAGCTGCTGAAATAATTACGGTTCCTGGAGAGATGACATCGCCATCAGGATACTTTTGTTTCATGGAAAGCGAATCCTTTCCGGTTGGAACATTAATGCCTAAGTCGATTGCAAATTCTGAAATAGCTTTTACAGCCTCGTACAAACGCGCGTCTTCACCTTCATTTTTACAAGGCCACATCCAGTTTGCTGAAAGCGAAATGCTCTTTAGTCCGTCTTTTAAGGGAGCCCAAATAATGTTAGTTAAGGCTTCCGCAATAGAATTTCTACTTCCCGCTTCAGGATTAATTAATCCCGAAATAGGGGAGTGTCCTATGCTTGTGGCAATACCTTCTTTTCCATTAAAATCGAGCGCCATGACTCCAACATTGTTCAACGGTAATTGTAGCGGTCCTGCGCATTGTTGTTTAGCCACTTTACCACCGACACAACGATCGACTTTGTTGGTCAGCCAATCTTTACAAGCTACCGCTTCAAGTTGTAAAAGCTGATCCAAGTAATCGTAGAAATTATCTTTATTGTATGAAATGTCACTGTAATTTTTTTCAACGGTGTTGTCCGTCATTAATGTTTTTGGAGAACTACCAAACATATCCACTAAAGCCAAATCCATAGGTTTATCGCCCTTAGTTTTAGACTCAAAGGTAAAGCGATGATTTCCTGTAACTTCACCAACATCATAAATTGGAGCACGTTCTCTATCTGCGATTTTATGAAGTATTTCTAAATGGTCTTTAGCGATAACTAATCCCATGCGTTCTTGAGATTCATTACCAATAATTTCTTTGGAAGACAATGTAGGATCTCCGACAGGCAATTTATCTAAATTGATATGGCCGCCGGTGTCTTCAACTAATTCCGATAAGCAATTGAGGTGACCACCAGCGCCGTGATCGTGTATAGAGACAATATAATTTTCATCACTTTCCACCATACCACGAATGGCATTTGCGGCACGTTTTTGCATTTCAGGGTTAGAACGCTGCACCGCATTTAGTTCTATGCCAGAAGCAAATTCACCAGTATCGGCAGAGGATACCGCAGCACCTCCCATACCAATTCTATAATTATCACCACCGAGAATAACAATTTTGTCTCCTGCTTTGGGAGTATCTTTTAAAGCCTGATCTGCTTTTCCATAGCCAATGCCTCCAGCTTGCATAATCACTTTGTCGTAGCCTAGTTTTCGGGGTTTAAACCTTCCGTCTGCGCTCAGATTCAAATCATTATTCTCATCATGCTCAAAGGTAAAAACCGAACCACAAATTAGAGGTTGTCCAAATTTATTTCCGAAATCAGATGCTCCATTGCTTGCCTTAATCAAAATATCCATGGGTGTTTGGTACAGCCATTTACGTTCTGGGAATGCGTTTTCCCAAGGTCGTTCTTCTTCCAAACGTGAGTATGAGGTCATGTACACAGCTGTTCCTGCTAAGGGCAAAGAACCTTTTCCGCCTGCTAAACGGTCTCTAATTTCACCACCAGAACCTGTTGCAGCGCCGTTAAAAGGTTCAACAGTTGTTGGGAAATTATGTGTTTCTGCTTTTAAGGAAATGACGGATTCAAAATCTTTTGTGTTGTAGTAATCTGGCAAATCTGCACGACGCGGGGCAAACTGCTCCACAACTGGACCTTTAATAAACGCAACATTGTCTTTGTAGGCTGAAACGATATCATTTGGGTTTTTTTTTGATGTTTCTTTGATTAGTCTGAATAATGACGTCTTCTTTTCTTCACCGTCAATTACGAAGGAGCCATTAAATATTTTATGCCTACAGTGCTCAGAATTTACTTGAGAAAATCCGAAAACTTCAGAGTCGGTTAAGGGTCGTCCTATTTTTTTTGAAACTCCCTCAAGATAGGCAACTTCTTCATCACTTAGCGATAGACCCTCTTTTTGATTGTAGGCTGAAATGTCTTCTATATTCTGAATAGCTTCAGGTTGAATATTAATTGTAAATAGGTTTTGATGTAATTCTGAATATTTTTCAGAAATCATAGGATCGAAATCTTTGAAATCTTTTTCAACGGACGTAAATTCTTCAATTCTTAGGATATCAGAAATTCCCATATTTTGGGTGATTTCAACCGCATTTGTGCTCCAAGGAGTAATCATTGCGGCTCGCGGTCCAACAAAAAAAGCATCTAATGATGCTTGTTCTATTTTAGGCTGGTCGCCAAATAACCATTCTAATTTAAAAATGGTCTCGGTTGATAATTCTTTTGTAGCTTGAACTGCAAAAACCTTGCTGTTTTGGTTTCCAAAGAAATGAATCATTATCTATTGTATTTGTTGTGAAAATGTGAAAAATAAAGAACAAAGTTAATTTATTTTGACGTATTGTAACTATAATTTAAATGGCAATTGAAGGACTTATTCAACAGGTTTTAAACAAAAAAGTGGCTGTCTAAAAAGTAACTTTTTCTGTCATTTCGAGCATTACCAAAGGCAAAATATATTTTGGCTGTAGGTAGCTTACGAAGTAAGCCAAGAAATTTAAAGTATTGAATTTCAAAACATGTCATTTTGCTTCGCAAGTTACTTTTACAAAAATATATTTTCATTTCAAGTAATGCTCAATGTGACAGTTTTAGGTTTTATTGA
>CAYMDB010000094.1:0-9750 GCA_964388865.1 uncultured Flavobacteriaceae bacterium | reverse complement strand
ATTTAGACACTAATAAATACGATTTAGTCGCTTAAGTTTAGTAGTGAAGTTTAAAACAAAAGTCAGTTTAAAAAGGTATTAAACTGACTTTTCTCGTTTTAGTACTTTAGCAAGGTTTGCAATGCGCTTTCAAATTTGCTCTTTGCTAAATATTGTGTTTCTAACTGTCCAATAAATGGTATTGGTGTTTCCATACTAGCCACGCGCTTTACAGGCGCATCTAAATACTCAAAACAATGTTCCATGAGCATGGCTGAAATATCGCTAGCAATACCTCCAAATAAAGAATCTTCCTGAAGAATTATAGCTCGTCCTGTTTTTTTAACCGATTTAAAAATAGCATCCTTATCCAAAGGTTGTAAGGTCCTTAAATCGATAAGGTCGGCAGAAATATCAGCATTGGCATCTAAGGTTTCTAGCGCCCAATGTACTCCCATACCGTAAGTAATAATGGATACCGATTTGCCTTCTCTCAATAGTGCAGCTTCACCAAATGGCAAGGTGTAATACTCTGTTGGAATAGTATCACTTATACTCCTGTACAAGGCTTTATGTTCAAAAAACAATACTGGATTAGGATCGTTAATAGCAGTAGCCAATAAACCCTTCGCATCGTAGGGAAACGCAGGATAAACGACTTTTAAACCAGGGGTTTTAGTAAACCAAGCCTCATTGGTTTGCGAATGAAACGGACCAGCAGCCACGCCCCCACCGCAAGGCATTCGTATCACCACATCAGCCTGTTGCTGCCAGCGGTAATGAGATTTTGCTAAATAATTTACAATAGGATTAAAACCAGAAGTCACAAAATCAGCAAATTGCATTTCCACAACAGCTTTCATACCAGCTATAGATAATCCCATACCGACTTCAACTATAGCCGACTCGCAAATTGGGGTATTTCGAACTCTTTCTTTTCCGAATTGTTCAACAAAGCCCTCGGTAATTTTAAACACCCCACCGTATTCAGCAATATCTTGTCCCATTATCACAAGATTTTTATGCCTTTCCATGGATTGTTTTAAGCCATGAGAAATCGCGTCTATGAGTCGTGCTTTTTCAAGTTTTTCATTTGGCTTAATAGGTTTATAATCAAATGTTTTATAGACGTCATTTAATTCTTCAGTTTCATTTGGAATAATATCCACTTCAGCATAAGCGGCATCTAAAGCCGTATCTATTTCAGACTTTATTTCAGCAGTATAGCTTTCATCGAGCTCTGGCGTTAGTATTTTTTTACTAAACAAATAACTTCTGTAATTTTCAATAGGGTCTTTAGCTTCCCATTGTTCCAACAATGCTTTGGGTACATATTTTGTACCGCTTGCTTCTTCGTGACCTCGTCTCCTAAAGGTTTCAAATTCAATTAAAATTGGTCGTGGTCGTTTTCTAATGCTTTCCACAAGTTTTTTAACTGTGGTATAAACATCAATAACATTGTTACCGTCTAAAACAAAGGATTCAATGCCGTATCCTTTGCCTTTATCGGCTAATTGTCTGCAATTGTACTGTTCGTTGGTTGGTGTTGATAATCCGTAGCCATTGTTTTCAATACAAAACAGCACGGGTAATTTCCATACCGAAGCCACGTTAAGTGCTTCATGAAAGTCGCCTTCACTGGTTCCGCCTTCACCTGTAAAAACCGCCGTTGCCTGTCCGTTTTGTTTCAAAAGATTCGCCAAGGCAATCCCATCTGCAACCCCGAGTTGAGGTCCAAGGTGAGAGATCATTCCTACAATATTAAATTCTTGTGTCCCAAAATGAAACGAACGGTCTCTTCCCTTTGTAAACCCACTTGCCTTGCCTTGCCATTGGCTAAATAAACGCTGTAAAGGAACATCTCGGGTTGTAAACACACCGAGATTTCGATGCATTGGTAAAATATATTCACTGGGTTTCAAGGCCATGGTAACACCTACAGAGATGGCTTCTTGTCCGATGCCTGAAAACCACTTCGAAATTTTTCCCTGGCGGAGTAGAATCAACATCTTCTCTTCAATAAGACGTGGTTTTAGCATATTGTAATAGAGCTTTAACAAGCTTTTATCACCTAAATTTCGTTTATCGTAGTCTATGTTACTTTTTGTTATAGTTGGCATAAATAGTGATTGAAAGAGGTCTCAAATGTAATTAAAATTGATTCAATATTGCAGTATAGGCTTCAAATTGTAAATAAATACGACCTGCGATTCTTGTGGTATTTTTGTTACCTTTGTAGGTAGTCGGAAAAATTTAAACAAAAACTTAATGGATAGAATACCTAGTGTTGATTTAAAGGACTTTATTTCTGAGGACCCCAAACGAAAGCAAAAATTTATAGACAACATCGGAAAAGCCTATGAGGATATTGGATTTGTAGCTTTAAAAGGTCATTTTTTAGATGACGAATTAGTCGCTACGTTATACAGCGAAGTCAAACGTTTTTTTAATCTACCATTAGAAGTAAAAGAACGCTACGAAATACCCGGAATAGGTGGCCAACGCGGTTATGTTTCTTTTGGAAAAGAAAGCGCTAAAGGCAAAAAAGAAGGAGATTTAAAAGAGTTTTGGCATTTTGGACAATATGTAGAAGATGATGAAGAACGCCGAAAAGAATATCCAGAAAATGTAGACGTTAAAGAATTGCCAGAATTCAATAAAGTGGGAAAAGAGGCCTATCAAATGTTAGAGAAAACGGCAAAATACGTGTTACGTGCTTTGGCTCTGCATCTCGACTTAGATGAAACCTATTTTGATAGGTATATTCACAACGGAAACTCTATTCTCAGACCCATTCATTACCCGCCAATCATTCAAGAACCTAAAAATGCAGTGAGAGCTGCTGCTCATGGTGATATTAATCTCATCACTCTGCTGATGGGCGCCCAAGGCAGAGGATTACAAGTGCAACGTAACGATGGCGAATGGATTGATGCCATAGCACAACCCGATGAGCTTATGATAAATGTTGGTGATATGCTATCTAGACACTCTAATAATAAATTAAAATCAACAATTCACCGCGTTATTAATCCACCGAGAGAACTTTGGGGCACATCGCGCTACTCTATTCCGTTTTTTATGCATCCTATTAGCGAAATGAAATCAGACGTTTTAGACAGTTGTATTGATGCGAAACATCCGAAACAATTTGAGGACATCACCGCAGGTGAGTTTTTAAACGAACGCTTAATAGAACTCGGACTGATTAAAAAATAGCAGTCAGTTTTCTGTCACAGTAAGCTAATAATCATGCTACACTGAGACTGCAAACTGAGACTGAGACTGAGACTGAGACTGAGACTGTAAACTAAACATATGGACTTACAAGACCAATTAAAAAATTTATTTCCAGAGCACGAACTAGAGGCATCAGATGAATCGTCAGGCAATGAAGGTTCGCTTTGGCTTCAAGAAAATCCTATCTTGTGTAAATATGAAAAACGCAAAGGCAAACCTATTACAATTTTAGAGGGTTATACAGGGGCTACTGAAGATTTTAAAAAATTAGCTAAAGAATTAAAAACAACCCTCAGCGTAGGTGGTAGTTTTAAAGATGACAAAATCATTATTCAAGGGGATTATAGGGCTAAAATTATGACGATTTTAAAAGAAAAAGGGTTTAACGTAAAACGTGTTGGTGGCTAATTTATGGACAAAAATTGTTTACACATTACCAATGGTAATCCTTTAACAGATTACCTCAGAGAATTAAATTTTACAGAAACCATATTAACCTGGCAAGAAATGCTTTGCGAAGGACCAACCATACCTTCAATAGATTCTGAGGAATTTTTTGAAATCCGATCGCAATTTTTAAAAGAAGCTTACGATATTGAGGTTGATACTAATGATCTACATAAGGAATTATCTAAATTAGACGATGTAGAGCAGTATTCAGAAATTAACCTATGGTTTGAATATGATTTATTTTGCCATATCAACTTATTAGGTGTTATTAATTTGTTGCATCAAAAAGAAATCAAAAAGCCATTATACCTCATTTGTAGTGGTCGTGTTGAAGGCGAAAAACATTTAAAAGGTTTACCAGAATTGAGTCCAGCACAAATTCAGCAACACTATAAAAATAAAATTTTATTAACCCAAGACGATATCAATTTAGCTATTGCCTTATGGAGAACCTATTGCGGTAAAGATCACAACATTTTTAAGCCGTATATTGTTAAAACGTCTAGCTTTAGATATTTGAGTAGTTGCTTAAAATCGCACCTACAGCGTTTTCCTCAACAAGAAAATGGTTTGGGGATTTTAGAAGAGAATATTCTTAAAATCATTAAGGAGTATGCCATAAATTCTAAACATCATCTCTTAGGTTACGCACTGAATTATCAAGGTTATTACGGGTTTGGCGAAAAACAATTGATGCGCATTATCAATAAGCTTTCACTATTTTATAAAATTACAGACCAAGGCATTACACTAAATAGAAAAGGACACGAAGCACTGCTTAAGACGCATAATTTTGCATCAGAACTTAACAATACTATGACTTATGGAGGTGTTAATCGTTTAGAATATCAATTCAGTAAAGAAGAAAATAAACTTATTAAAACGATACTTAATGCCAATTAAAGATTCAGAGCTCATATTAAATCCAGACGGGAGTGTTTATCATTTAAATTTAAAACCCCAAGATATTTCAGACACCATCATCTTTGTTGGTGATCAAGATCGGGTTGAAAAAATCACAAAGCATTTCGACAGCGTAGAATTTAGCACTCAGAAACGCGAATTTAAAACGCAAACAGGTTACTATAAAGACCGAAGAATCACGGTGATCTCTACCGGAATTGGTCCAGATAACATCGATATTGTTTTAAATGAACTCGATGCCTTAGTGAATATTGATCTACAAACTCGAAAACCAAAAGCCGAGTTGTGCAGTCTGAATATTATTAGAATCGGAACCTCAGGGTCTTTACAAATTGATATTCCTGTGGATGCGTTTTTATTGAGTACGCATGGCTTAGACGTCAATGGCATGTTGCATTTTTATCAAATAGAAGGTATTAGTAATCCTGATATCGAAGACGCCTTTATAAAGCATACGGATTGGGATAAAAATAAAGCCAGACCAATTGTCATTGAAAACAGTAAGTATCTAGAAAAATATTTTGAAAGTAATATCCTATTTAAAGGGATGACGGGCACCGCAGGCGGATTTTATGGTCCTCAAGGACGTGTGTTGCGTTTACCGCTTCATGACCCAGATTTAAATTCTAAATTAGAAAGTTTTAGCAGTAAGGACTTCAGAATAACAAATTTTGAAATGGAAACCTCTGTTATTTATGGTCTTTCAAAACTTCTAGGCCATGAAGCCATATCGCTAAATGCAATTATAGCCAATAGGGCAAATGGTGATTTTAGTAAAAATCCGAAAAAGACCATAGAAAAATTAATTGTTTATGCTTTAGAGCGCATTGTGAATATTTAGATGAAAAAAGTAACTATTGGTGGTGTCCCAGAGCACTTTAATCTAGCTTGGTATCTCACACTTAAGAACGGAGAGTACAAAGCCAAGGATATCAACCTGCGTTGGCATAATTATGATGGGGGCACAGGTGATATGAATAAAGCGTTACGAAACGGAGATATAGATATGGCTGTGATTCTTACCGAAGGTATTATTAAAGATATTATTGACCATAATCCGTCTAAAATTGTTCAAACCTTTGTTGAAAGTCCGCTCATATGGGGAATTCATGTCGCTGAAAATTCAAAATTCAAAACTATTGAAGACCTAAAAGGCACCAGAGCAGCAATTAGTAGATATGGATCTGGCTCACATCTTATGGCATACATTAACGCCAAGAATAATAATTGGGATTTAGACGACGATCTGAAATTTGAAGTTGTTAAGAACTTAGATGGTGCAATTGCCGGACTTACAGATGGTACTGCCGATTACTTTATGTGGGAAAAATTTACCACTAAGCCCTTAGTAGATAATGGGGTTTTTAGACATATAGCCGATTGCCCTACTCCGTGGCCATGTTTCGTTATTGCCGTCCGAAATGAATTTATTGAACATAATGAAGCCGATTTAAAAACTATTTTAGAGATTATAAACCAAACCACATCAGAATTTAAATCCATACCAAGTATCGATAAAACTTTAGCTAATCGTTACGAACAAAAATTAGAAGACATTCAGCAATGGTTATCTTTAACCGAGTGGTCTCAAGATATTATTGACCCTCAAACCATAGACACTATTCAAAATCAACTTTTTGATTTGAAGATTATAACTAAAAAAGTAGATTACGAGTCCTTGGTTTATAAATTATACTAAAGATTTTCATTTGTGGCAAAAGCCGATAATAAGTGTTACAATGCTTCAAAAATCACTGTGCCATTCGAGGCCGCTGAGCTGTTTCAACTTACAACTTCATAGCTCCCCCATCTTTATAAAACTTGAGTGTTAAAATAGAGGCTTGTAGCGTCGTATGTTTGGCTATTTCAAAAATTTAACTATATTTGTTAGAGTCTTGTTAATGTTTTATTAATTCAACCAAGTTCATATGATTATTACCGCTATTCTAATTTTAACTGCTTTAGTTGCTCTCAACTTTTTGTTATTATTTTTTAGCTGCAATAAAACATCAAAAGTAGAGGATCAGAAAAAACCTCAATTTTTGTGCACTCCAAAAACTACTCCGCTTACCACAAAACCTAAGATAGTTTCCACTCCACTGCAGAAACGCCAACTTGCTCCAACAGGCAGTTAGTTTTACTGAAATGTTTATTCCCAAACCAATAGCCTCTGTTTGCACTCAAAGGGGATGGATGTCCTGACTCTAACACAAAATGCTTTGAGATATCAATTAGCTTTTTCTTCTTTTTAGCAAATCCGCCCCAAAGTAAAAAAACCACTTTCTTTTTTTCTTGGCTTATCGTTTTTATCACGGCATCCGTAAATATTTCCCAGCCTTTATTCTGATGACTTCCAGCCTCGTGCGCTCTTACTGTCAATGTAGCATTTAGAAGTAAAACACCTTGTTCTGCCCAAGACATTAGATTACCACTCGTAGGATAGGCACTATTTAAATCCTGTTCTAATTCTTTGAAAATATTCTGAAGTGATGGCGGATGAGCGATACCGTCATTTACAGAAAAACACAAACCGTTGGCCTGACCTTCGCCATGATAAGGATCCTGACCAATAATGACCACTTTCAAGTCATTAAAATCACAATGATTAAAGGCATTAAAAATAGCAGAACCCTTGGGGAAACATTGATGATTCTTGTATTCATGTTTTACAAACTCTACCAAATCTTTAAAATAAGGTTTGTCAAATTCTGTTTCTAAAAAAGGTTTCCAGCTTTGATGTATATCGACAATCATCAGGTCTAAATTTTTTCAAAAATAATCAATCTTAAAGTATCTTAATGCATTAGGCATATCTTCACAATTACCTTAAATTTGCAAGGCAAAAAATCAAATGTAATACATGATCAATATTCATGAAAAAACCTTAAATGACCTCGAGTTTTTTACGGTTTTAAATCAAGTTAGTGAACACGCCATTACCAGCTTAGGTAAAGAAGCCATTTTAGCTATTCTTCCATTTGCTGAAGAAGAACCGCTAATGCTTGAACTGGCATACGTCAACGAATATTTATCTTCTTTTACTAACGATAACCGAATACCTAATCATGGATTTGAAGCCATAACCAAAGAATTAAAACTTCTTAAAATTGAAAACACTTATCTCGAAGTAGAAAGTTTGCAGCGCATTGTAGGCATGTCACTTACGATAAATTCAATTTTAAAGTTTTTAGAAAAATTTGAAGACTATTATCCAAAACTCAGTCGTTACGGCAAAACCATTGAAGTCACAAAGGCTATTATTGAGCAAGTTGATGCTGTTGTAGACCGATTTGGCACTATTAAAGATGATGCTTCGTCGCTACTTTCAGAATTACGGAGAACGATAAACAAGCTCAAAGGAAAAATAAATAGTAGTTTTTCATCAGCCTTAAATACCTATAATAATCTCGACTATTTAGACGATATACGAGAATCTGTAGTTGAAAACAAACGTGTGCTCGCCGTTAAAGCCATGTACCGCAGAAAAGTAAAAGGCGCTATAATGGGAGGCAGTAAAACAGGAAGCATTGTTTACATAGAACCTGAGACTACCTTGCAATATTCTAGAGAACTCAATAATTTAGAATATGAGGAAAAGGAAGAAGTCGTAAAGATTTTAAGAGAACTCACCAACTACGTTCGTTTGTTCTTGCCACTCTTAAAACAGTACCAAGCGTTTCTAACTAAAATAGATATTATTTCTGCCAAGGCAAAATACGCTCGCCGTATGAATGCCATTTTACCAGAATTTTCCGAGGATCGCAGTATGTTTTTGCGAGATGCTTATCACCCACTGCTTTATTTAAACAATAAAGACAAGGGCGAGGAAACCTTTCCACAATCTTTAGGTTTAGAAAAAGACAGCAGAATTATAGTGATTTCTGGTCCGAATGCAGGCGGAAAAAGTATCACCCTAAAAACTGTTGGCTTGCTACAAACCATGATACAAAGTGGTATGCTTATTCCTGTGCATGAACGCAGCAAAGTGTGCTTATTTGACAGGATTTTGAGTGATATTGGAGATAACCAATCCATCGAAAATCATTTAAGTACTTACAGTTATCGTCTAAAACAGATGAATTATTTTTTAAGAAAGTGCAATGATAAAACGCTTTTCTTAATTGATGAATTTGGAACAGGAAGTGACCCCGAATTAGGTGGCGCTTTAGCCGAAACTTTTTTAGAAATATTCTACGAACGTGAAGCCTTCGGAATTATAACCACCCACTACTCTAACTTAAAATTATTGGCAAATGAACTGCCTTATATGCAAAATGCCAACATGCTCTTTAATAATAAAAGTTTGGAGCCGATGTACAAATTAGTGGTTGGGCAGGCTGGTAGCTCGTTTACGTTTGAGGTGGCGCAAAAAAACGGAATTCCTTTTAGCCTCATCAATAGGTCTAAAAAGAAGATTGAACGCGGTAAAGTGCGTTTTGATGCCACCATTGCCAAGCTTCAAAAAGAACGCAGTAAACTTGAAAAAACAGAACGGTCATTAAAAGAAAACGAAAAGAAAAAACAAACAGAAGCCGATAAGCTTGAAGAAATCAACGCTAAAGTTCAAAAAAAATTAGAGAGTTTTCAAGAGTTATACGACAGTAATCAGAGACTGATTTACTTGGGGCAGAAAGTCAATGACGTTTCAGAAAAGTATTTTGAGGATAATAAGAAACGGGACTTAATGGCTGAATTGTTTAGAATTGTTCAAATTGAAAATTCAAAACGAAAAAAAATCTCAGCAAAACAAAAACGCGCCGAAAAAGTTAAAGAGGAACAAGTTAAGCAAGAGGCTGAGAAAAAAGTTGAGGTCATCAGAAAGAAGAAAAAAGAAGCCAAGAAAAAAGACATCATCATAGAACCACCAAAACCAACATTAAGAGTTGGCGACCGCGTGCGCATGCACGATGGCAGAGCTGTTGGTAGTATTGATACCATCGAAAAAGGCAAAGCCATTGTAAACTATGGGATGTTTACTACAAATGTTAATTTAGATCTTTTAGAATTGGTTGAAGCCAGCAAAGCTTAATGTAACGTGAGTTCGATATAATTAAGAACGTATTTATTAATAAATAAGGCACTTATGCCTTTGTGTTAGGTTGAGCGCAGTCGAAACCTTTTTAAGTTATCGATTTTAACAACCTTTCGTTTTGCTTC
>CAYMDB010000093.1:0-9838 GCA_964388865.1 uncultured Flavobacteriaceae bacterium | reverse complement strand
AGAGGAAAAGAAGATCCTTTTGCACAAGTGGGTACCACTAACGACCGTACTCAAAAAGCACAAAAAGGAGAGTATGCCAAGGTTTTAAGCGATATTAATTTTGCACTTAAAAAAGGGGAGATCCTCGGTGTTATTGGTAAAAATGGGGCCGGAAAAAGCACCTTGCTTAAAGTCATCTCACAGATTACAGCACCCACCACGGGCAGTATTAAGGCCAAAGGCAGAATTGCTTCCTTATTAGAGGTAGGAACAGGGATGCACCCCGAAATGACGGGCAAGGAAAATGTGTATCTTAATGGTACTATTTTGGGGATGACCAAAAAAGAAATTGATAGCAAATACGACGAAATTATGGAATTTGCTGGTTGTGCCAAGTATGAAGACACCCCAGTAAAGCGCTACAGCTCTGGTATGAAGGTCCGCCTAGGTTTTGCCGTAGCGGCTTTTTTAGAGCCTGAAATTTTAATTGTGGATGAGGTCTTAGCCGTTGGGGATGCGGAATTTCAAAAAAAGGCCATTGGTAAAATGCAAGATATCTCATCTGGTGGTGGCCGTACGGTTATTTTTGTGAGCCATAATATGGCGAGTATTCAACAATTATGTACTAGAGCTATTGTTTTGGAGAATGGCTCTCTTATATACGGGGGCAGTAGCGAAGACTGCATATCAAAATATCTTAATATTGGAGTAGAAAGGTCTAATCAAAAACTAAGTGAAAGAGAGGATAGGATAGGAAAGGGTTTACTTCGTTTTAAAGATTATTCTATTAAAAAAACCAAATCTCAAAAGGAACTTTTTTCTTTAATATCAGGAGATGATGTAACTTTTGAGTTTAGTTTTGAAGGAAATGTTAAGCTGGAAAATGTCAATTTTAGAATTCAATTTTTTGATGAAAAGAACAACTTAAAGTTTTTGTGTAATAATCTTTTTTCTTCGAAACCTTTTTCCAAAATTGAAAGCTCAAATTTGGTGCATTGTCGAATACCTAAATTCCCACTTTGTAAAGGAATATATTATGTAAATCTAAGATGCCGTGCTAATAATCAAATACAAGATGATATTGAATACGCCTTTGAAGTTACTGTGGAAGATGGTGATTTTTTTAACACAGGAAACGTACAAGGACTCAAAGATGGTATTTTAGTCAACCACTCTTGGGAATTAATTACAAATTAAACCATATGATATCAAGAAATAAAAACTTCCTGTTTATACATATTCCAAAAACAGGAGGCAACAGTATACAAAACATCTTAGCTCCATATGCTGATGAAAAAATTGTAAATAAAAATAACTTACAAGATGGAGTTGAAAGGTTTGAAGTTGAACACGAACATTTAAAAATAAATAAACATTCAAGCCTTACGGATTATAAAAATCAATTAGATTTAATGTCCTTTAAAGATTTATATAAATTCTCTGTTATTAGAAATCCTTTCGATAGACTTATATCTTTTTATTTTTCACCACATAGGCAGGTTAACAATTGGGATAAAAAAGAGTTTATCAAGCTTGTTGAAAGTATAAATCCCATTAAAAGTTATATAACACTGAAAAGAAACCTAAATATTTTAAGTTTTAATAAAAACAAATTAGATAAGGATTTAGATTTTCTCATACGATTTGAAAATTTAGAAAAAGATTTTGAAAAAGTGTGTAAAAAACTTGATATACCATTTAATGGTCTTCCTCATAGAAATAAGTCAAATAAAGAAAATTATAAAAAGTATTATGACTCTGAGCTAGAAAGGCTAGTATTAAAAAAATATAAGGATGAAATTGAATATGGTGCCTATAAGCTTTAACAATGACCGATAAAAACCTAATCATCATAGCTTCTCAGCCTAGAAGTGGTTCTACATTGCTCCAAGCCTTATTGTCTAATAACGATAAAGTTGGAACTGTAAGTGAACCCTGGTTATTGTTGCCGTTTTTAGGTTTTAATAATACTGATTTAAGTAAAGCTTCATATAACAGTAATTTGGCACTTTCTGGCATAAATGATTTTAAATCTAAAATTGGTAGCATAGGTTTTGATAAAGATTTATCCCAGTTTTTATTAAACCAGTATGCCAAGGTTTTAAAGGCTAATGAAACTATGGTATTGGATAAAACACCGCGGTATTATGAAATTTTAAATGAAATAATCGAGTATTTCCCTAATTGTAAAATTATTATTCTCAAACGGAATCCATTTGCTGTTTTACAATCCATTATTAAAACATGGAATGTAAAAGATATAAACGGTTTACTAGATTACAAAAGAGATGTCTTATACGCCCCATTTATGTTGCATGAGTTTGCCCAAAAACATAAGGGAAATTCTAACGTGAGAGTTGTTCATTATGAAGATTTAGTAGTTGATCCAGAGCTACATATCAAGACTATTTATAATTGGCTCTCTGTTGAATTCAATGCTAATGTTTTACAATATGCGAAAAACACAAAATATAAGGGGGGTATGGGTGATCCTAGCGGTATTAACAAAGATAAGAAGCCAAATGTAAATTCGATTGATACTTGGATGCACTTTTCTAAAGATAAATATTGGGGAGAATTCCTAAATGGGTATTATAAATTTCTCAGTCCAAATTTTTTAAATGAATATGGAAATTATAGTTTAGAGGCTCACCTCAATCTAGAGGAATCAAAGAAGTTTAAGAGGTTTTTTGAGAAATCAAGTTGGAACTTTAAGGAACATGAGGTTCCAAAAACAAAATTAGTAAAAAATTCAATTTTGAGACGATTAGGATTTCGAAAAGACTAATGTTTAAACACGTTAAAATAATAAGTCAGTCAATAGACATTAATTTAGGACATAGAAGAAAATATTAATATGAACACAAATAGCTACCCTAAAATTAGTATTATTACCCCATCCTATAATCAGGGAGCCTATCTGGAAGACACCATACTTTCTGTATTAAACCAAAACTATCCAAATCTAGAATACATTATCATTGACGGGGGGAGTACCGATAACTCGGTTGAGATTATAAAGCAATACCAAGACCAATTCTCTTATTGGGTCTCTGAGCCAGACAAAGGCACTTGGGAAGCCAATAATAAAGGGCTTGAGCGCGTTACTGGAGACTATTGGTGTGTGGTTAATTCTGATGACCTACTTTGTGATGATGCGCTTTTTAGTGTGGCAAAGTTGGCTATGGAAAATAGTAGCCCTTGGATTGCGAGTGGTATTGTTTATATAGATGAACATGGAAATGAGTTTGGTAGAGATATGCCTAAGGCACCAAAGCCCGTGGCTGGTTTAACCTTTTTAAACGGTGCATGGATTTCGCACCCTACGGTGTTTTTGAAAAAAGAAATGATTATGGAGGTAGGTCTCTTTGAAAAACACCACCTTTTAGACCTTAACTACTGGTTAAGAATGGAAAAGGCGGGTTATATTCCGTTTATTGCCAATGCCTATTTTGCAAAGCTACGAATGCATTTAGACTGTAAAAGTGCCGACCAGTTAAAACTGCATGAGGAATATCTGAACGTAGTGAAAACCTTTATACAGAAGCATAGCATCAACCTAAACAAAGACGTCAAAACCTTATTAAAGACAAAACAACACTATGGTATGCGCTTGGCAGCGAATGAGTCTCTTGTAGGGAAGCAACGTGGCAAATCTTTAAAGTTGCTTTTTCAACTTTTTGGTGGGGCTATGGGGAACCGCTGGTATTGGGGCTTGTGGAAGCGTTTCATTTTTGGAGTAAATCATACAGATCCTTTAAATACGAGTTTTGATCGTAGCGAAAGTAATGCAAATTGGAATTAATGGTAGATCGAAAATTAACTATAGAAGAGCCATGAATTTATTACCGAAAAAACCAATTCTTATCCAAAGCGTAAGAGATTGGATTGATTTAAATCCCGATAAGATTAATTATATAGAGGAGTTGGTTACGCCCGAAAGCGATGTATATAGTCTGCCAAAAACTATCAGTGGTGAGAAGTTGTGTCTAAATAAAGGCCAAGAACCACATAGTATTTTTAAACGCTATATAGCTGAAATAAAAAATGTGAAGCTTACTAATTTACATGGCCAGCTTTTATTGGAAGAAACACAAATACCTATAGAAACGGGATGGATAAGAGACAATATAAATCCATCGAAAAGGCCATATCGAAATAGTTTTTTTAAAATCAAAGTGTTAACTGATGGGCCTTATTTCAGTTGTTTGTTGTTCTGGTCACAAGAGTATTACCATTGGCATTGTGACATTTTGCAGCGGTTATATGATGTCTTGCAAAGGTTGCCAAATGACACAAAATTTATTGTACCATACAAATTGTCTGATTGGAAAATAGAAAGTTTAAAAGCTATGGGGATTACAAAAGAACAATTGTATCTGTATGATGGTAAAAACATTTTGTCGATTAAAAGATTTATTTATGCGCCCCCAGTTGGCATGACAGGTGATAATTTCAGTGTTTCGGCCCAATGGTTATCCCAAAAATTACGAGTTGACAAATTATCGAAGCCTCGGAAAATATATATAAGTAGATCTAAAGCTAAATCGCGTCATTTGATTAATGAAGGAAGCCTAATGAAAATTTTGGAGACCTATGGTTTTGAGAAAGTTGTTGCGGAGGATTTAAGTTATAATGAGCAGAGACAACTATTTGCTTCAGCTGAAGTGATTGTTGCACCACACGGTGCTGGAGTAACCAATATGCTTTTTTGTAATCAGAGTTGCACCATAATAGAGATTTTTGAACCAAATTCAGTGCGCAGATGCTATTGGACGCTTGCAAATGCATTAGAGTTCCCTTATTATTGCCATGTAGGTAAGGCAGTAGAGAATGATTTTGAATATAATCTTTCTATTGATGTTACTGAATTTATGACCTTGTTACAATCAAAACAAATCGTATGAAAGTCTTAATGATTACAAATACACCACCAATCCCTTCATGGGGCGGGGCTATGACCTTTTATAGGCATTTTTGTGAGCAAGATAATTTTCAAATTGAGGTCATTACCGATAATCGTGATGTTTTAAATTATGATGTTCCCTACAAATATCAGTTGGTTAATCATGGAACACTATTTAGCCGCTTATCTAAAACACGGTTTGCAAAATTGGCGCACACCTATAGTAATCTAATAGGAACACGAACCATACATCCGTCTGTAGGCCAAATTGTAGAAGATTTTAGGCCTGATGCTGTATTTACGGTGGCAGGGAGCTGGTCTTGGATGGCCA
Organism: uncultured Flavobacteriaceae bacterium; assembly: GCA_964388865.1. GTDB lineage: Bacteria > Bacteroidota > Bacteroidia > Flavobacteriales > Flavobacteriaceae > Winogradskyella. Next base: position 4,622 of record CAYMDB010000093.1, on the reverse strand, counting down.
TTTTAGCGCAAAAGGTGGCAGAAAAATATCAGATTCCACTCATAGCAAGTTTTAATGATTGGTGGAATTACAATAGTTTGTATCATCCAAGTTTTACTAATCGTATTGAACAAAAGTTTCGTAGATTTTATAATACCTGTGACCTAGTGATTTGTACCTCAGAAGGCATGTATGAAGAATTAGGGGCGCACAAAAATCATTTGGTGTCTTATCCCACTGGAGCCTTCATGCCAGAACATATTCCTAAGCAGTTGGATAATGCTAAAAAGGTTTTAGCTTTTGGAGGTAATTTAGGAGACTGGTATGGTAAGATGATTGAAGACATTGTCACTAATACGGATTTAAATCACTACGAATTTAAAATTTTCGGTTCTAATGCCAGTTGGTCTCCCCAATTTGATAGGTTTATAAAAGAAAAAGGCTTTTTTCATGGCCAAGTGTCTTTTGAGGTCTTACAAGACGAAATGAATCAAGTTGATGGCTTATTACTGTTAATGGGTTTTGGTGATGACAATGCACAAGTGGAACGGACAAGTTTTAAAACGAAGTTTTTGGATTATTTAACCTTTAGAAAACCCATATTTTTATGGGGTCCTGAGTATTGCTCCGCCTGCAGAACGTCTGAAGAATTTGATGCTACGGCAAGAACTAGTTCTGACGATGTCAATGAATTTGTGCGATTATTTGATGAGGTCTTTAAAAATGAAGAACGTGTTAACGAACTGTTGAGTAACAGTCTAAAGATGTATGAGGATCGATTTCACCCTGAGTTGATTCATGAGAAACTGGTCAAAAAAATGAAGCAATTACAAGAATGCTAAAGCTTATCGTTAAAATATTGTTTTATGTTCAGTCGAAACTACGGCACTGGCATGTGGTACTGAATCATTGGTTTTGGGTACAACATTATAGAGGTGCTTTACATATGCATACCTATAAAATTTCAGATGAGCCATTGGTATTTAAACTTGATTTTAAAAGTAGAATAGACATCGCCGATGGGGTCAATTTTGCAGGAAGCTCAAAGCTCTTAGCAATAGACGGGGGAGCGTTAAGCATTGGTAGAGGTACTTATTTTAATACTGGCTGCTCATTAAATGCCATGTCAAAAATTGAGATTGGAGAAAACTGTCTTTTCGGAGAACAGGTAAAAATTTATGATCACAACCATCGTTTTAACCTAAAGGACGAATTGCTTAAAAATCAAGGTTATACGCTAGGAGAAGTTAATATTGGTCATAATACTTGGGTTGGAAGCCAAGTGGTTATACTAAAGGGAGTAACCATTGGAGATAATGTAGTCATAGGAGCAGGTTGTTTAATAAGTAAGAATATTAAATCAAATTCAATTGTGCATCTTAATACGGATGTTCAATTGTGTGATTCTATAAATTATAAATAGGATTTAGAAAGTAATTTCTTAAATTCTTGAATCTAGTTAAAAATTTAAAAGAACTAAGTTTAAAACAATATGAAAATAAGTTTTATATCGACATTAGATGATTATTGGGGAGGAAGTGAGCCCCTTTGGGTGCATGCTGCAAAAGTTATGGCTAAGGAAGGACATGACGTACAGGTTGTTATTTACGAAAAGGATAAACTACATCCATTATTAGAAGAACTTAGAAAACTTGCTACGAGTTTTGTTCTAATGAAAAGTTGGCGAGTTATCAATAATGATTCCCTTATTTCAAGACTTTATTATTACTTGAAAAAAAAAGCAAATCCAGATTTTAATATTAAAGAAATTTTAAAATTTAAGGGTGATGTTTATGTGCTTAATCAACCAGGTAATTATGTTGGGTGTTTAACACCTGATATTCATAGGTTGTTACTAAATATTAAGAATAAATACATATTAATACCCCATGGAGATTTTGAGCACGTCATTTTAAGAGATGAAGAGAGAAATTTAGCCAAAGTAGCCTATAAAAATGCACAGAAAGTATGTTTTGTATCCCAAAGAAACGCATTAAATGTTCAGCATCAATTAGCAATGCGCTTAGCACCATTTAAAATTTTAGATTACCCTCTTAACCTCAAGACAAAAACCTATATGAATTTTCCTCCAATTGATGACGGTTTTCACCTAGCGAGCGTAGCACGTTTTGACGCTCAATGTAAAGGACAAGATCTATTATTCAGTGTTTTATCTCAGCAGAAATGGAAGTTACGACCAATAAGAATTAATCTCTACGGAACTGGTAAGGATGAATCTTTTTTAAAAGAATTAGTAACATATTATGGACTCGAAAACAAGGTTTTTTTTCATGGACACGTTGCTAATGTGCAAAATATCTGGAAAGAAAATCATCTATTGGTTATGCCTTCATTCGCCGAAGGTAAGCCACTAGCTTTGGCAGAAGCTATGTTTTGCGGACGACCAGCTATCGTGACGGACGTAGCAGGAAATTCTGAACTTATTCACCATCAAAAAAACGGATACCTCATAAGTTCACCAACAACTAATTTAATAGACGAGGCTCTCGAGCTTGCTTGGAATGAAAGAGATAAATGGGAAGATTATGGTAAGAAAGCGCATAAATTTGTTTCTGATAATTATGATTTGAATCCGATAGAAACATTAATTTCAATCATAATAAAATGCCAGAAAAAGTAATATTTTCAATTATTGTTAGTCTTTATAACAAAGATAAATATATTGCAGAAACAATAAACTCTATTATAAAACAATCCTGTAAAGATTGGGAATTAATAATAGTGGATAATAATTCAGATGATCATGGGTATGAAATTTGTAAAGATTTTTCTGAAAGAGATAATAGAATTTCAGTTTACTCTTTCACCAAAAGTCAAGGACCTGGGGCGACAAGAAATTTTGGGTTTAAAAAAAGTAAGGGAAAATGGGTCTTATATCTAGATGCTGATGATCTTATTGAAGATAAGTATTTAGAATCACGATTAAAATATATTTCACATAATGAAGATGCTGAAATTATAGTAGGTGGTTGGAAAAGATTTAAAGAATTGTCTAATTTAGGAAAGCCTGAGTTTGCAATATTTCTAACACACGAGGAATTAACTAATTATTCAATAGCATTTGCGCCTTGGATAATTCATTCAGCAATTATCAAAAGAAATTTATTGACCCAGCGCGGTTGGGTTGAAGAATTAGATTTATGCAGTGCCGAGGATGTTGCTTTTTGGTTTAGTTTAATTGTGAATGCAAATGTAAAATATGTCACTACATCTGATGCATTATATAGAATTCATGAAAAAAGTAGGAACTCACCAGATTTGAATAAATGGATAAATGATGTGATTTTCGTAACTGAGTTTAATAAAAAACAAGCGCTTCTAAAAGAACAGATGAATAGTAGGCAATATGAATATATATATAGGTTATATGAGGGTTTATTGTGTAAGGCATTGGTTAGTGGGATAAAACATGATAAATTATTAATTTTAGCCAAGGAAAGTTTACAAAAAAGTAGAAAAACATTACCCATTCTTGTAAGAAAAATTGTATCAATCGAATTGTTCGTTAAAATAAAAATTATGCTATTTTGAAAAATTTTTATGCCTTTAGTCATATACCAAAAACAGCAGGCACTTCTTTCAATGAAATCTTATTGAGAAATTTTCGTGCTTCTAGATATTTGAACCCAGCTCATGGCTTATACGAAGGTCCTATTGGCAAGGAAAATGCCAAACTTTATTTCGAAGACTCAAATGATAGCAAGATTCTTGCAGGGCATCGTGTGAGTCTAAATTTACCTTTTGAGGATTTGGTAAATGGCTCCTTAACTTGTTTCACGATTATCAGAAATCCTTTACGCAGACTTCGTTCTGAATATTTTTACCTAAAGTCTTTAAAACGAAAAATAAGAGACCCTTACATTGAAGAATCTAATTGTTATCAGGAATATCTAGAAAAAATTATTAATAACGACAAATTAATAATGGAAATTGGGACCTATCAATTTCAATTTTTATTACAGAATTGTGAAAATAAAAATTTTGTACACCTAGAAAATCTTGTAGACGATAATTATTTTTTCCCTATGGTGCAAGAAAAATTCATTGATTGTATGGTGCTTTTGGAGAAGTTTTTTCCTGTAGATTTTAAAAACTGTAGTTATACTATCCAAAATGTAACTTCTCATTACAATTTAACCAAACAAGAAATTGAGCTTGAAAAAAAAGTGAAAGATAAAATTATTAAAATACCTAATAACGATTTAATGTTATGGAATTTTGCTAATAACTTCATTGCTGAGAAATCTGCATATGATTACTTTGAAAGAGAGTTGCACAGGATGAAAACAAGAAATAAATTAAGAAGGATGATCCATTCGCCATTTTTGATATATTCTAGAAGATTCTCAAATTTAATAGAAAGGATTTAATGAAACATTTAATAATAATTGAAGATTCTCTTATAGACTTCAATGGCCACTGGTTCGAGCAAATATTGGCCATTTCCCATGCAGCTAAAGAAAAGGGGAGTGACGTTACGGTAGTGTGTTCCAAAGACTATGTTCCAGAAATGGCTAATAAACTTAATTTGCTCCCTTCATATAAATCCTCTTACTTTCGAAATTTAGCATCGCGTAAAAAGTCATTTAAAAAGCATTTTTCTTTTCTTTTTTTTTATTATG
>CAYMDB010000092.1:0-9856 GCA_964388865.1 uncultured Flavobacteriaceae bacterium | reverse complement strand
AAAATCATTTTTCAACTAACTAAAAGCAAAAACACAAAATAGTTTACAGTCCCTTTGTAGTCTATGGCGTCTTGCTCTGTCAGAAAATAGCTTACACTGAAGCCTTCGAGACCGCTAGTTACATCCGCATCAAACGAGGACAAGTTTATCGCAGCTAAACCATCTTGGTCATCATCACAAGCATTTAAACTACCCGCAGAATTAAAATAAATGACCGGTGAGAGTATGAGTTCTATTTCAGCTTCTTCACTACAATTAGCACTTTCTAAGGAGAGGTATATCGTTTGTGGGTTGCTTTGAGAATTATACAGTAAGGCCGGATTAATGGGTTGACCTGATTAGTTCTGTCGGTTTCACTTTCGTAGAACATAACACTTACGTTGGGCACATCATTTATAATATCTAATGCAATTTCTGCAAAATCAAACGCTTCCGTATTATCGTTATCAATATCACAAACGGTAATATCCGAAATGTTTGTAGCTGTTAACAACAGGATGGTGTGAATTCCGATAGGATTTATGGTGGCACAACCAGTAGTGTCACTTTCTACTCTGATAAAAATAACTTGCTGTTCGGCAGAAATATTTTGATAATTAGTTTCATCTGCAATAGGATTTGAACCTGATAACGCGTCATTTTGTGAGGTGTGAAAAGAAACAGAAACTCCTGTTAAACCTTGAAGAACTTCTGAGATAACCTCGGTTAAGTCAAAATTTGCGAAACCATTGCTGTTTGGATCGCAGGTATCGATATAGAAATTACTCGTATTAATCGTTGGATTATTTAAAACAGTAAGATTTAGAGTGGTTGTGGTGTTGCAGCCAGATTGAGGATTGGTAACACTAACAAAGAGTTGTTCATTTGCGTTAGTATTAACATAAGGCATAGGCAAGGCATTTATAGCTGATGCAGCGTCAGAAGCCTTACTGTGATAGGTGACTATAAAATCGGATTGTCCATTGGTGATTTCATCATCCTTAAGTGCGTTTAAATCCATGGAGGTAAATCCGTCAGCAGTTTGGTCATCACATAATACTAAAGGTGTAGGGTCTGAAATTACTGGAGATTGCAAAACATTAAGTTTAAAGTTAGAGAAGGCCAAACAACCTGTATTGGTGTCTTCAATTCTCACATGAATGGTCTGCGGATTAATGGTATTCTCAATGGGCCCTGTTATGGGATTATTATTATTGAATGCATTTGAATAACTCAAATGATAAGAGAAGGTATAATCAGAGGCAGGTACTGAGGCTAAAACTTCAGCATTTTTGATAGATAAATCAAAGGTCTCATAACCGTCGTTATTGGCGTCGTCACATAAATTGAAATCAGAAATGGGATCGGAAGATTGCGTTGAATTTACGTTTATGTTAATATCATCTTCAATAGTACACGAACTCATTACAAAAGGGATTTGGATTTCAACCCGATAGTTCCCAGATTGTACAGCATTTAAGGTCGGCTGATTTGCCGCAGGAATAAGAGCGTTGTTATAAAACCAGCTGTAGGTCGCTTGCGAATTGCCAATATCGCCATTCAATAGTACATCACTAGCGCAGGTTGAAAAATCGTCGCCCAAATCTACCGAAGCATTAAAGCTTTTACCTTCTATAAAAACAGCAGAATCGTAATTCTCATCTCCTTGGTCTGCGATGACGAGTTTAATTTGATAGAGCACACTGGGTTGAATTGTAGCTACAGCCGAGAGCACAGTTGTTCTGCCGTTGTAATTGGTGTCACCGAGATTATAACCTTCAAAATACTGCGGATTTGAAGCCTCACAAAATCCGAAAATTTGAGGCCGAATAGAATTTATATTTACTGGAGTGCTTGTTCCGGGAACCACAGCAATGTTGGTGTAAGGATCACCAGATCCTGCTTCTCGGATTAAAAAGGCAAACCCATCTGAAAAGTTACAGGGGAAATTGCCAAAGTATTCTTCAGACGCTAAGATGTAGTTAAATTCGAGTTGGTTAGAGATGGAAATAAAATCGAATTCTATGGAGGTTGCATTTAAGGTTTCTGAAATTCCCAAGGCGATTTCTAAATCACTATCGGTCGTCCAACTCGCATCACCAGCGTTTAAAATACTGTTGTTTTGTCCGTTTCCTGCGGCATTGGCGTTACCCGTAGTGAGCACAATACCATTTTGAAAAGGAAAATTAGATGCAGCGCGCTCAAAATAACCAAAACTACCAATACCAATTGAGCTCCCGTTAGAAGGGGATGATATATTAGAAACTTCAACACAACCTTGAATAAGCGTATTTTGAATTAAGTCTTGGGCGGAAACAGTGTTGTTTGCACTAATTTGTTGCGCGTAAGTAAATAGACCAAAGATTATCGACAAAAAAAGAGAAACGTAAAATCTGTTTGTCATTATTGGTTGGACTAACTCTAAGGTAAATTGTATCGAAAAATTTCATTTTCGAAAATAAATAAAATACTTAAGATATTGAATTTTTAGCGTTGCATTACATTTTAAAAAGATGAATTACATTGTGTTAGGACTTTCTTATTCTTTAAAACAAGCGCGTATTGGACGAAATATACATAAAAAATTTACCCATTCGGTTTCTGAAAAAAACAATCTGAGTTGAGACCAAAAGCGCGGTTTAAAAGTCGCAATTCGAATGAAACTGCTTAGTTTTAAAAAAACATGAGTGAATTCCAAAAATCAATGAGGTGCTATGATTTAAGACCAAAAGGATGAAAGCTAGTCTATAAAGCTTATTTAATAAGACTTCTGAGTGTTCGCGTGGGTATTAAAAGCACTACCTTCTCAACGTAAAATGACCCTTTACCTCAAAAGCAATTGTACCGCGTTGAACATTGGCAACAAACCAATAATCGCTAGAAGGCATTTTGGTTCCGTTATAATAGCCATCCCAACCCGGTGAATTAGATCCCAATTGTTTCAGAAGTTTTCCATAGCGATCAAAAATAGCAATGGTGGTACCTGGTAATGTTTCAATACCTACAATATGCCAGGTATCAAAGGCTCCATCGTTGTTAGGTGTGAAAAATTTAGGAAAATCTACAACGAGTACTTCTTTAGTGACGTTAGAGCATCCATTTAAATCAATGATTGTAACGGTATGGTAGCCCATGGCTACGTTTTCAAACACATGAGATTCTTGAGGTTCGTTATCATCGAGTTGATAAAGGTAATCGCCAATACCGCTTATGGTTACGGTGATATTGTTAGGATCTGAAAAATCAATAACTTCCGTAACTTCTATGCTTGCAGATTCAGACTCAGAGACACTAAATACCTTTATGTTTTCGCAGCCAAGCTCAGAGGTTACACTAACCCAATAGCTACCTACTTCTGTAATTTCAATTTCTGGAGTGGTTGCGCCTGTTGACCATAAATAGACATCTGCTGAGTTATTGGTATTTGCAGAGACGAATAAAGGTAAATTATCTAAACAAATCACCTGATCCTCAATATCTAAAATTGGTAATGGATTGATAACTACTGAAAATTGTGTGATGTCATAGCATCCAGAGTTGTTGTTTGTGATGCGCGCATAAATGATTTCAGTATCAAAGGCAATATAATTATTGTCTAAAGCTGAAAAGTTCTCGTGAGCTTGAACCGCACTGTTATGGTAACTTATGCTTAAGGTATTTGGATTTTGGTTACCAATTATGCTCGAGTTTTGTTGCAATAAATCAAATTCCAGCAGGTCATCAAAATCGTCATCACAAGCAATTAAGTCGTTAGGCTGATTTGCAACAGGCAAGGCATTCACCTTTAAAGTGAACTCATAATAATCAGAACAGTGCGTGGTGCTATACTCAGTTCTTACAAAAAGGGTATCGTTGTTGGAGAGATAGGTGTAATTAGAATCTAGTGGATTGGTATTGGCTATAGCATCTGCTTCATTAGCGAAATAACTAAATAATACATTAAAATTAACATCTGTTACCACCTCATTTATTTCTGTTAAGTCAACAGTATTGTCGTCTGAAGCACAAACATTATAAGTTGAAAAATCATTGATTACAGGGGGTAGGTTGACTACTAATTCTATAGGGTAGCTAGCAAAACAATCTGAAACTGTATTGGTAACTTTGATATAAACCGTTTGTGGATTTGAAGTATTGGTATACTGCTCTGGATTTGAAAGTGCATTAACACTCGATTCTAAATCTTCAAAATTTTCGTAATAAGCAATCACAATATCTTTTTGTCTAACGTCCAAGATGCTTTCTTCCGCAGTCGTTAGGTCGAAGGTGAAATAACCGTCGGCATTGTCATCACATTCTACCATAGGTTCTACCGGACTCATATCTGGGACTTGAATGACATTAACCACAAAAGACGTTATCGAATTACATACCGTACCGTTATCAATTTGAACATAGATTTCTTGTGGATTTACAGTGTTTGCATATTGAAGGGGTAGCGGGTTTGTACTAGTTATGGCATTTTGTTCTGAGCTGTAGAATGTAACGTTCTGAATATCTGAAATACCATCAGAGACCTCGTCAATTTTAGTAGAAAGATCAAAAACTTGAGAGCCGTCGTTGGTTACATCGTCACATACTATCCAATCGCTTGGCTCATTGTATTTGGGGTTGATACCTACCTCAATCCTAAATGACGCAGTGGTAAAACATGATGGATCTGTGATATTATCTATTCGAATAAAAATATCTTGAGGATTACTTATATTTTGATAAATACTTGTTTTGTCGATAGCATTTGTTTTAGTATTAGCATCCGCTTGATTGAGATAGTAGGATACATCTTTACCCGTTTGACCGTTTAGGGCTTCTTGGTCTTTATTTTCAAAAATAAACTCACCAATACCGTTGGTTTCATCTTGGCAAAAGGTGTATTCGTTAATATAATTCGTTAAATTTCCTATAAAAGGAAGCGTGTTTACTATAATACTGAGCTCTTCAACAGTATGGCAACCCGTTAAGCTATTTTCAACACGCATGTAAACGATTTCGGTTTGAGCACTGTAATTGGTAGCATTAGCGATGACGTTAGCTTTGGCATGGGCATCATCTAGCGTATTATGAAATGTGACTGTTCTATTGGGTACGGCTAAAATAGAATTAGGAATACTAGTGTTTAAATTTAGATTGTAAAAACCATCTCTATCGGCATCACAAATAATAATATCCTCAGGTGTTTCACTCAATGGTGCGGGTAATACTTCAACTTCAAAAGAATTGACATCGGCACAATTGGTTTCGTCAGAACTAATGCGTGGGTATAATGTGAAGGGGTTCGCCGTGTTAGTGAACAAGTTAGGCAGCGCATTGGTGTTAGCCATGGCATCGTCTTCTGTTAAAAAATACCTTACGCTATAACCATCAAGGCCATTGGTGACGTCTAAATCAAAAGATGATAAATCTATGGTGGTCATCCCATCTTGGTCGTCATCACAGGTACTTAGACTGACTACTGAGTTAAAATTTACAATTGGTGCAAGTATTAATTCTATTTCAGCGACCTCATTACAAGTAGGACTCTCTAGAGCGAGGTATATGGGTTGTGGATTGCTCAAAGAACTGTATGGGACGTTTGGATTTATAGGGTTGGTCTGGTTATCTCTGTCTGCTTCAGTTTCGTAAAAAACAACCGTAACATCTGCTAAATCATTAATAATGCCTACTGCTATACTTGCAAAATCAAAGTCCTCAGTACCGTCATTATCAATATCACAAGCCGTTACTTCTCTTATGTTTGTTGCGGTGAGTAAAAGGTTTGTATGAATTTCAATCGGTTTTACCGAGGCACAGCCCGTTGCATTGCTTTCAACTCTGATAAAAACAACTTGCTGGTTAGATGCGATATTTTGATAGTTGCTGTCGTCTGCAATAGGATTTGCTCCCGTGAGTGCGTCGTCTTGTGTGGTGTGGAACGAAATAGATACATCTGTTAAACCTTGAATCACTTCAGGAATAATAGAGGTTAAGTCGAAACTAGCAAAGCCATTGTTATCCGTATCACAGGCGTCAATGTAATGATCTTCCATATTAATAACAGGATTTTCTAAAATGCTAAGATCAAGGGTGGTTGTGCTATTGCATCCTGTTTGTGGATTCATAACACTGACAAAAAGTTGTTCGTTGGTGTTGGTATTCACATAAGGCATTAGCAGTGCGTTGCTGGCAGAGGCGGCATCGTTGGCGGTAAGGTGATACGTGACTACTAAATCGGTTTGTCCATTCGTAATTTCGTCATCTTTTAAGGTGTTTAAGTCGATTGTAGTAAATCCATCGGCGGTTTGGTCATCACAAAGTACCAAAGGTGAAGGATCAACTATTGTTGGCAATGGAGACACCTTTAATTTAATAGTAGGTAAGGCTAAACAACCCGAGTTCATATCTTCTACTCTGACATAAATAGTTTGTGGATTGCTGGTATTTTGAATAGGACTTGTAATAGAATTGTGATTATTGAAGGCATCAGAATAACTGTAGTGATAGGAAAATGTATAATTTGAAGGTGGAACTGAGGCTAAGACTTCGGCATTTTTTTGAGTTAAATCGAAGGTTTCAATACCATCATTACTGAGGTCATCGCACAAATTGAAGTCTGCAATAGGGTCCGAAGATTGTGTAGAATTTAATGAAATATTAATGGCATCTTCAATAATACATGATCCATTTAAAAAAGGAATATTAATTTCAACCCGATAATTCCCTGATTGTACAGCATTGATTGATGGTTGAATTGCAGAAGGAATAAGTGCGTCATTATAGAACCAAGTATAGGTAGCCTCTGGGTTTGCGATGTTTCCATCGAGCGTAACACTACTCGCGCAGGTTGAAAAATCTTCACCTAAATCTACCGTAGCATTAAAACTATTTCCTTCAATAAAAACAGCCGAATCATAATTTTCATCAGTTTGATCTGCAATGACTAATTTAATTTGATAAGTAACATTAGGTTGAATTGCCGCCTGGGCAGAAAGTACTGTCGTTCTGCCGTTGTAATTCGTATCGCCAACATTGTAACCCTCAAAATATTCAGCGTTTGAAGCCTCACAAAATCCAATTATAGCATCGTGAACGGTTTGCGTATTTACAGGAGTTGAGGTTCCAGGAACTAAGGCAATATTAGTATAAGGGCTGCCCGTTCCGGCCTCTCGGATTAAAAATGCAAAGCCGTCTGAATAATCACAAGGAAAATTTCCGAAGTACTCTTCTGAAGCCAAGATGTAATTAAATTGTATTTGATTAGAAATTGAAATAAAATCAAATTTTATAGAGGTGGCATTTAAAGTTCCTGAAATTCCTAAGGTAGATTCTAAATCAGTATCGGTTGTCCAATTTGGATCGCCATCATTTAAAATCGCATTATTTTGTCCGTTTCCCGCAGCATTTGCATTTCCTGTGGTCAGTACAATGCCATTTTGAAACGGGAAGTTGGAGGCACCGCGATCAAAATAGCCAAAACTACCGAGGCCAATGGCACTTCCGTTAGATGGCGAGGATATATTAGAGACGTCTACACAGCCTTGAATAAGAGTGTTTTGTATTAAATTTTGAGGAGAAACTGTGTTATCTACGTTAATTTGTTGCGCATAGGTGAAACCACAAATAAAGCAAAGAAATAGGTTGAGGGACTGTTTGAGGTATTTCATCGGTTTCAGTTCAATTTTAACATTAAAGCACGAAATAGATTTGGGGTTCAAACTTTAATGCGCTTAAAATTAGCGAAAAATAGCACTAACAAAGACAAAATACAAAAAAACACGATAAAAAACATAAAATGTTAACAATATATACGTGTTATCTGACAAAAATAGGAATACAATGCAGGATTTAATCGAAGATTTTCATTAATAAAATTAATTTTTTTATTAAGAGAAACTCTCGTCTTGTCAATTTTATTCGATTTTACAGAAACTATACAATCTAAAGGCTTCAGATTTGTCTTTAAAGCGCTAAAAAATGAAATAATTGCGAAGCCAATTTATAATGGTATTCAACGGTTGTCAATACTAGTAGTTTCAACTTCAGTTTATAAGCACATAGAAAATTTGGATAAATGCACACGGGATTTTGTGCGCCTAATAATTGACATAGACCCAACCGACAAAGGGTTTATAATTTGAATCCTTTAAATTTAAAATGTAATAATAGGTGCCCACGGGGACCACTTTGCCGTGATTATTCAACCCTCTATTTATTAAACCAAGCCAAGGGTTCTCATTGTCACCTTCAAAAACTATATCGCCAAATCGGTTGTATATTTCAAGATGATGCGTCGTAAAAATAGTGTATAAGCCTTCAATATTAAACCAATCATTAAAACCGTCGTTATTTGGTGAAAAACCCTGTGGTATGCGAGGAGGACAATTTTCAATCGTTAAATCGAATTGAAAAATCTCATAACACGGCGGACTCACTAATCTCGCATACAGTGTTTCAGGATTCGAGAGGTTGTTATATTGATGAGGTATCAAAATTGAATTGGATTCCGTTTCTAAATCTTCAAGCGAATGGTAAAAAGCGATGTCTTCCTCACTATAGTTTAAACTTTCTATGGCTTCAAACAAATTATAGCTCGACGTTTCAAAACCTTCATTACATCCAACGAGATTCGGTAAAAACGTAATTTCAGGAATCACTAGTAATTCTATAGCGACACTAGTACTATTATTGTCTTCATTGGTTTCGGTAACTATGCCACTCATGCTGCCATCGTCGTCTACATTGGCAATAATAATTACATTCGGATTGGCATTTTCTGGCACCTCAATAACAATACTGTTGCTTTCTGTACCGTTGAGTGGAATCTCATTTACAGTTTCGCTTTGAGCGATTAAACTATCGTCAATATAAAATGAAATCGGCGTGTTTGCAGGTAAAACAGCGGTGCTATTAAAATTTCTAACGGTATAATAGAGCTCTACACTATTATCGCCACAATTTACAAGGGTATCATCAATACGCATTGTTGCATCTGGTAACTGACTGTTCAAGACTGTGATGATGTTATTAATCATTACAAAATCTTGTCCGGAGGTTAGTGCAATGGTTGCTGAGGTATCACCAATATTAATATTGTCTTGAATAGCGTACACATCAATATCCATGTTGTATAAATCGGTTGCCCCTGTAAATGAATTAGTGCCATTAAATGCATTATTGGCAGGGTTTAAAGGATAATTACTTATAACGTTTCCGTTTATAGTTAATTGCTCGTCAACAGCTAAAGCACGGTCTCCTTCCCACGCAATAAATCCAATTTTAGCATTTTCATTATCGAGCACGTTGAGATTATCTAAGGTAATACTTAAAAATGCTGGAACACTTTGTAAACCATCGTAAACATTGAGTTGATTTAGAGGAAGCGCAATATCTTCATAAATAACGGTGATGGCCCATCCCCCAAAATTAGTTCCAGTAGGGCAATAGGGACTTATAATAGTGCTGAGATCAAAATTTGAAACCGTATAAGTGGCACTTCCCTCATTTATTAGTATTTCTGTTACATCAGCAAAAGCAGCGAAAAACACGCGTGTAGGATCTAAGGCATCACTAAAGGTGCGTTCAGCAGTAACTGCAAAACCATTCAAAGTAATATTAAAATCACCTGGACCAGAACCCGCCCAATACAAATAAGCAGCAACTATATTTTGATTGGTATTGAGGTTTAGGTTGGCTGAAGAGGTCGTTACTATTGTGCAGGGACCGTTGGTACCGTTTTCAGCAGTATTTAAAGTGTTGCCAATAGCCGTGTAATCATATCTCCCATTAAACTGCTGAAAAAGCGCAATATCTTGGGCAGATATGGGAGGCATGACTAAAAATAAGAGGCTACATAATATGATGCATAAACTTTTCAATATAAATAAGTTAGTTGCATAAAATT
>CAYMDB010000091.1:0-9953 GCA_964388865.1 uncultured Flavobacteriaceae bacterium | reverse complement strand
GTACAGCTACTAGTTGAGGATTCAGAAGCACTAGCACTCAATCTCAATGGAAAGAAGAACCGTTTAAAGCGTGTAGATTTTGACAACGCCATAGAAGGAAGTGGTATTCCAAAGAAGGCCATACAGAACATCTGGAGGCGAATAGAGACAGGGATGGCGGAATGGCAGCAACTTATTAATAATAGCTTCTTAAGTCCTAAAACGAAAGTAAAATTTAAAATACTGATCGCTGAAAGAGCGCAACAACTAGATCTTTAGTTTTAATTAGTTTTCATAGCATTTGATATGATATATATAGGTTTGAATCTTGGAAATTAGTATCTTTATATGGAGATTGAAAGGCAAAGTAAACCAATCAAAATCAACCGATATTTCAACAAATCGGTTAACAGTATTTTACAAGGCTTGTAAAGACCTATAAACAGTACAGACTAGATATGTATTTAAATCCAGTCGAGGTCACTAGTGAAAAACGTAACTAACATCAATAGTGTTAGTTGCGTTTTTTTATTTGAAGTCTTAGTCCGTATTCAGCCCAGATTTAAAATTAATTGCTAAAACAATCATCATAATTTTGCTTTTTTTTAGAATGTTTTTACAAATAGAGCGTTTAAAAAACACTGTCAAGTCATAAAACTATCTAAATAAAAAGTTTTTTTCAATCCAAAGCGTTCATAGTCACATAGGCACGCCAACCAATAATAGCAAGTTGTAATTTACTGGCTTTGCTGAGATCTAAGTTTTTTTTGCTGTAAGAGGGTAATACGGCTTTGTTAAGTTTTGCCAATGCTTTAAAAAGTACGTTCTTCATTTTTATAGTTTCAGCCGAGGCCATATGTATATTGACCTATAAAAACAAAAATAGTAAAACTTATTATAGAACTAAGTTTTACTGTTTTTGCTTGATTGTTTAGACTGTTGAGCAAATGACCTCAATAATCAATTTCGCTAATGTCATCATAGTGTTTTTTTGTTTAGAGATTAATAAATAGTGCGATATATTTGATTGAGTTTTCAATATATAGCGAACGCAAATAATTCTCCAAATGGTTGTGTGAAAATCTATGAATTTGAATTTAAATATGTAATTGAATTAAAGATAAACCTTATAATTTTTATAAAATAATCTATAAAACAATTATAAAAATTAATCTAAAAAGCTATTTAATATTTCAATACCATAGGTTTGTAGAGCGTTTTTGAAATGTTTTTTTAAAACGTAGAAACATTTTATCTTTAAAGTCCGAAAATTTTAAGGTTTTGTCTTTTATCCGAATTCAAAATTGGAACAACACAATGATAGGTTTAAATAATTTTCGCGTAACATTAGCCTATTTTATTCCATTATCTTTGCCAAAAAAATGATATGAATAAAATTATCTTTCTACTTTTTGTTACGCTTTGTTCACATAGTTGGTCTCAAGTTTTACTTATAAACGAATTAGATGCCGATACCCCAAGTATAGATACCGAGGAATTTATAGAGTTAAAGTCTCAAACCCCGTATTTTTCTACAGATGGTTATATATTAGTGTTCTTTAATGGGTCGAGTAGTGGAGGAGACGCAAGCTATTTTGTGTACGATTTAAATGGGTACACCACCGATATCAACGGTTTATTAGTAATAGGAAGTGCCAATGTGTCTCCATTCCCTCAGGCACTGATGGCAGAGAATGTGATACAAAATGGTCCGGATGCCGTCGGTATTTATCAAGCCTCAATCGAAGATTTTCCCGAGGAGACCGTTGCGACTCAAACTAACCTTATTGATGCTATGGTTTATGGTACTAACGATTCTGATGCTACAGGTTTATTAGATAAATTAGGACAAACAATACAATATAATGATAACGGAACAAATGCCAATCCAAAATCGATTCAACGTTTTGTAGATGCTATGGGAATAGTAACCTTTACAGCACAAACACCAACACCAAGGCGAGAAAATGATGGTTCGGGCATACCCGTTAATCCCATTTCAATTTCAATAGCAGAAACACAGTATAACGAAGGAGATACTTTTGATATTACATTTACTGCAGAAACCAATGTCGCTTCCGATTTAAATTTCACAATAAGCCTAGACAATGAAGGGTTTGATGCTTCTGATTTCACAGGAAATGTCAATTTAACAATCCCATCTGGTCAAAATTTAACAAGTACAACCATAACATTAATTGATGATTCTGATGACGAAGGGGATGAGGTTTTAAAAATTAGATTGATAGATTTGGTAGAGCCCATAATTCCGAACGATGGAGATATTGAAATTAGAGTTGTAGATAATGATTTTACAATGGCGCCTTGGGGTACACCAATTAATCCAACCTATGGTTTAGTTTCAAGTACCCAGCCTAATGGCTACTACAATAGCTTAGACGGTTTTGCAGCGGCAGATTTAAAACAGGCACTTCAGAATATCATTGCGGATCCTGCGGTTGTTAGAGCTCAAACCTATTCAGATGTTATTGATATTCTAAAAGCAGCGGATCAGAATCCTGAAAATAGTAACCAAGTCTGGCTCGTTTATTTAGAGGAAGGTCGTCCAAAATTGGATTTTCAAACCAGCTCCTCTAATATTGGAAAGTGGAATAGAGAGCATACTTTTCCGCGATCTCGTGGCGGATTTTTTAGTATCGAAGAGGATGAAATTTCCGATGGTATTGAGGTGTATTGGACTACCAAAGCAGATTCTCTGAGACATGGAAACTCTGATGCACATGCCTTAAGAGCCGCAGATGGGGCGGAAAATAGTTCTAGAGGAAATCAGTTTTATGGCCAGTATAACGGACCTGCAGGTACTTTGGGAAAATTTAAGGGAGATGTAGCCAGAAGCGTATTTTATATGGCTGTGCGTTATAACGGTCTTGATATAGTCAATGGGTTTCCTGAAGGTAATGTGGGGCAATTTGGCGATTTAGCAACCTTGCTAGACTGGCATAGAAACGATCCACCAGATGATTTTGAAATGAATAGAAATAATATCGTTTACAATTGGCAATTCAATAGAAACCCATTTATAGATCAGCCCGACTTAATTGAATATATCTGGGGAAATAATGTCGGGGATATTTGGTCACAACCTTTGAGTATTTCAGAAACTTCAGAAATAAATGTTGCAATTTTTCCCAACCCTACAGACCGCAGAATATATATTTCAGGCTTAGATTCTCAAGCGAATATTCAAGTATTTTCTTTGGAAAACAAACTTTTAAAAACCCAGAAAGCGGTAAACGATTATTTAGATCTTGATTTAGCTTCAGGATTGTATATGCTTAAGTTAAGCACTGAAAATGGATTTGTGATCAAGAAAATTTTGATAAATTAAAGACATCAGTATAAAAAAATGGCGTTCTAATTGAGCGTCATTTTTGTTTGATAAAGTTTGAAAATTAATCTTGAATTTTAAAGTCGATACTATCGCCAACTTCAAGTTGCCAGTCGTCAAACAAACCACCGTAAATTTCTAAAACGTATTTTGCTGCTGCTCCAGAGGGCAAGGAAGCTTCATTAAAAGGTTGTGCATTTTTCTGAACACTAACAATGGTTTTTTCAGCATCAATATAAATGATGTCTAAGGGAATTTTAGTGTTCTTCATATAAAAGCTACGCAGCTGTGCATCAGGAAAAATAAAGAGCATGCCTTGGTGGGCCTCCATCTGGGTTCTGTACATCAAACCTGTCTGGATTTCGTAGTCACTTTCGGCAATTTCAATATCTAAAGTTTTGACAATAGAATCTGTATTTGCTTTTTTAATTGAAAGTGTACCTTCCTTTTTGAATTCTACTACAACTTGAGTTTCTTTTATTGAAGATTTATCGTCTTTGCAATTAAAAACAAAAGTGAAGCATGAGGCTACAATGAGATATTTGAGTAAAGCTTTCAAACCTGTTAAGCTAATTTAGTTTTTGGTTTGTAAATAAACATAAAATAAAGACCAATGAGGATAAAGGGAATGCTTAGCCATTGTCCGGTATTGAGTGCCCAGTTAGCGCGTTCTTCTACTTGAGCTTCTTTTACAAATTCCACAAAGAAACGCACGGTCCATAACAGAACTAAAAACAGTCCAAATAAAAAGCCTTGTTGTTCAGATTTTTTGGTTTTCCAATAGAAATAAAAGAGAATCAAAAAGACAAAAATATAACAGAACGCTTCGTATAGTTGTGCGGGATGTCTGGGCTCAGTTTCTCTTAATTGTTTAAACACCACCCCAAAATCGCTATTGGTATATTTTCCTATGATTTCAGAATTTATAAAGTTTCCTATTCTTACAAAAACAGCTCCAAGCGCCACGGGAATTACTACACGATCTAAAATCCATAAAACCGTTTTGTGTAACACCTTTTTATTGTAGAGATACATTGAAATGATCATGGCAATGGCAGCACCATGACTTGCTAACCCCTGAAAACCCGTAAACTCAAAGCCACCTTTAAATTTAAATGGTAAAAAGATACTAAAGAAGTCTTCGGTTATGAGTTCGGGTTGGTAGAAAATAACATGACCTAATCGCGCGCCAAGCATAATACCAAGCACAGAGTAAATAAATAATGAGTCTAAGGATTCATCAGATTGACCTTCTTTTTTATAGATACGTTTTGTGATGTAGTGCCCTAAAAGAAAGGCAATAATCCACATTAAGCTGTAAAAATGAAGCTTAAAAAAACCTAAATCTATAAATTTTACAGGATCCCACTCAATGTATAATAAATGCATACGACGTTAATTTTAATGGTAAATATAATATTTTGAAAAGGATTGAAAATGGGATTAACGTAATATTATCCTCTTTTCCCTTAAAAGAATCGAAACCTTTGCCTTTAAAAATTATAGAGCTTTAAGAAAGGACATGGGCGACCTATCGCGGGAGGGAAATATTTAATCCTCATCTTTCCCAGGAACAGGATCAAAACCTTTACCTCCCCATGGATGACATTTAAAAATCCGTTTTAGTGCTAACCATCCTCCTTTAAGGAACCCATGAACTTCCAAAGCCTCTTTTGCATAATGAGAACACGTAGGTTGATACCTGCAGGTGGCTGGCGTAAA
The DNA here is from genome assembly GCA_964388865.1 of uncultured Flavobacteriaceae bacterium. Lineage (GTDB taxonomy): Bacteria > Bacteroidota > Bacteroidia > Flavobacteriales > Flavobacteriaceae > Winogradskyella. The sequence goes on along the minus strand of CAYMDB010000091.1, from coordinate 4,903 downwards.
AGGGGAAATTACAGTTTGGTAAACTTTGATTAAAAACAGAAAGGGTGCAATTAAAACTTTTTTCATCGTTGTGTAAAAGTCCTTTCCTTTTGAAAGGATTTAGAATAGAATCTTAATTCGTTGTAAACGAAGTTCCATCTCTACTATCATTAAGTTGAATGCCAACTTCTGCGAGCTCATCTCTAATTTTATCAGACAAAGCAAAGTCTTTATTTAGTCTAGCTTCTTTTCTTAGATTGATTAAAATTTCTACCGCTCCGGAAAGTTTGTCGGTATCCACATCAGTTTTTGAGCTAGATTCTAGTCCTAAAATATCGAAAACAAATGTTTTCATTGTTTGTTTAAATAGTTCAAGATCCTCTGCAGTAATAGTGGCAGCCCCTTCTTTGATCTGGTTTATAAATTTTACGGCATCAAACAAATGCGCAATTAAAATAGGGGTGTTAAAATCGTCATTCATGGCATCATAGCACTGCTGTTTCCAAGCAGGAATATCAATGGATGATGAATTGTTTGTTTTTAGATGATCTAACAGTTTTATAGCATCCATAAGCCTATGAAATCCTTTTTCTGCACCTAGTAAACCGTCATTGGTTAAATCTAAAACACTTTTATAGGACGCTTGCATCATAAAAAAACGAATGACACTTGGGTTGAAGGCTTTAGACATAATAGCGTTTTTACCAGAAAGCAATTCCGCAGGATTAATATAATTTCCTGTAGACTTACTCATACGAGCACCATTGAGCTCTAGCATATTAGCATGCATCCAATACTTTACAGGATCTAAACCTTTTGCAGCTTTGTTTTGGGCAATTTCACACTCGTGGTGCGGGAATTTTAAATCCATTCCACCACCGTGAATATCAAATTGTTCACCCAGATATTTTGTACTCATGGCTGTACATTCTAAGTGCCATCCGGGGAATCCATCACTCCAAGGTGAAGGCCAACGCATAATGTGCGTGGGTTCGGCGCGCTTCCAAAGTGCAAAATCTTGTGGATTTTTTTTATCACTTTGGCCATCGAGTGTTCGTGTATTATTAATTAAATCTTCAAGTTTACGCTTGCTTAAAATTCCGTAGGTATTGGTTTCGTTATATTTATGAACATCAAAATACACTGAACCATTAATTACATAGCCAAAACCGTTATCAATTATGGTTTGTATCAATTCAATCTGCTCTATAATATGTCCGGTTGCGGTAGGTTCAATACTTGGTGGTAAAAAATTGAAGGTATTGAGTACATTATGAAAATCTACAGTGTACCGCTGTACGATTTCCATAGGTTCAATGGCCTCTAATCTTGCTTTTTTGGTGATTTTATCTTCACCAATATCGCCGTCGTTTTCTAAGTGACCAGCGTCCGTGATGTTTCGAACGTATCTAACTTTATATCCTAAATGTTTAAAATACCGAAAAATCATATCGAAAGACATGAAGGTTCTTACATTACCCAAGTGCACATTGCTGTACACTGTTGGTCCGCAAACATACATACCTATATGACCTTTGGTTATAGGTTTGAAAATTTCCTTTTCACCCGAGAGCGAATTGTAGATCTTGATGGTTTGGGTATCGTATAAGCTCATAATGTGGTATTGAAAATCGTAGTCACAAAACTAAAGAACGCATTTACGGAAAGCAAGTTAAAACTGAGTGTCTAGTTGTATGTAGTCTAAAAATTCTCGTCTGGTTTCTTTTTCTTTGAATTTTCCACCAAACTCCGAAGTTACAGTGCTACTTTCAATATCTCTGATGCCGCGGGAATTAACACATAAGTGTTTGGCATCAATCACGCAAGCGACGTCTTCCGTATCTAAAGCGTTTTGAAGTTCCTTAACAATTTGAATCGTTAATCGCTCTTGTACCTGAGGTCGTTTTGCAAAATAATCTACAATTCTATTCATTTTAGAGAGCCCAACAACAGTGCCATTAGAAATGTAAGCTACATGTGCACGTCCCACAATTGGTAATAAGTGGTGTTCGCAGGTGGAATAAACCGTTATGTTTTTCTCAACTAGCATTTCACCATATTTATATTTATTTTCAAATGTGGATGCTTTTGGCATTTTATCTGGATCTAGGCCTGCAAAGATCTCATTTACAAACATTTTTGCAACACGATTTGGAGTGCCTTTTAGACTGTCGTCATTTAAATCTAAACCTAAGGTTTCTAATATGTGCCTTACATCGTCTTTTATGAGCTCTATTTTTTGATTGCTCGATAATTTAAAGGCGTCAGTTCTCATTGGTGTATCGCTAGAGGTCCCTATGTGGTCATCACCAAGAGCTTCAATATCGTTATATTCGCTATCAATCTTCATTGTAAAATTTTAAAAAAATAAATCAAACTATAAACAGGGTGCAAAGATAAGCAATAAAAATAGCTTCAATAAGATAGGAATTTTTTTATTGGACTTCTGATAGCGTTAAAACCGTTAAAAAGCCAATAACCTTGACGAATTAACAATGATTCTATTAAAATTTTCATATTTTTCGCCATTATTATATATCCTAAGCTATGTTTTATTCACTATTAAAAGGCGCCATCATTCTCATATTTCTAATTCCTACGCAAATTTCTGCACAAGCGTCAAATATCCCAATATCTAAAGCGGTGAAATACAGGGACAATGTAAATGCTCCCTTAACTCAAAGTGAGCTAGAAAAAATTAATGAGGTATACCAAAACAATACAAAAGATCAGGTTTTAGAACGTCCAATGCATCTTAAAAGGATTAAACATTTACTCAGAAATAGAATACGAATAATTACAATTGATAGAATTGACAAGCAGAGAGGATATCAATTAATGTCGGAAGTAGAATTGTTCAATCACTACAACAGCAACCTAAAAAGAGATGTGGTTTTTAACAAAGAGACTTTTAATCCCTTAAAATACAGTTTTGAGTTTTTTGCTCCAATCCCAAAAATGTATCGTGTTGATGGCACTAATTATTTTATTCAAATTAAATCCCAATTTCAAGAATAGACTATGACTAAAAAAAATATTCTCTTCATATTAGTTTTATTTATATCGTTTTGCGGAATAGCGCAGGATATTCTTATGCAAAACGGAACTATTAACCAATGTGCTTCTGGAATTTTCTATGATTCTGGTGGTGAATTTGGGAATTATGCCAATGATGAAAACTTAACATTTACGCTTTGTCCAGATACTCCCGGTTACCAATCGCAAGTCAATTTTACGGCTTTCACATTGCAGCAGGGGCAAGATTTTTTAACCATATATAATGGGCCAGATACCACTTACGATGAAATTGGAACATTCACGGGGATATCTAGTCCGGGTCTAATTGTGGCATCATTAACCGAGATTAACCCAGGAGGTTTGGCAAATCCAGATGGTTGTTTAACTTTTGTTTTTACAAGTTCGCCAACTGGACCAGGTTTAGGATGGGCGGCTGATATTTCTTGTTTTGAGCCTTGCCAGAATATTGAAGCGGTTCTCCAGAGTACTTTACCAGCTGCCAATGCCGAGGACATCGTTAGATTATGTCAAGGTGATGAGGTAACCTTTAATGGAGATGGCATTTTTTCGGTCGATGGGGCAGGTGCTACATACCAATGGGATTTTGGTGATGGCACGACAGGTACAGGGCAAACCGCAACAAAAACCTATAATAACGAAGGAATTTATGTGGTAAACCTTACTGTTTTTGATGATAATCCTGCTGGATGTTCTAGTTCTAATCGAATAGACCAATTCGTGCATGTGTCTACAAATCCAGATTTTTCTGGTATTCAAGCTGTTCAAGAAACGATATGTTATGGTGAATCAGTCGATATTACTGGGCAAGCAGATGGAGTCACTTTTGCTATTGATTGCGCAAACGGTGGCGTTCAGGCTAATTTGGGCTCGCAAGGAGGTGCTACGTACAATTCAGATTTAGAGCTCGATTGTTTTCTTGGGCAAACCATAACAGATGCGTCTCAATTAGAAAGTGTTTGTATTGTTATGGAGCATACCTATATAGGCGATTTAGAAATAATTGTAATCAGTCCAAGCGGTCAACAAGTTACATTACATAATCAGACAGGTAGTGGTACATTTTTAGGTAATCCTATTATTTCAGATGGCACAGGGCCTGGGGAAGGATGGGAATACTGTTTTTCTATGTCTGGTGCCCAAATATTAAGTTCGTCTCCAACAATTCCTGGCGGTACACCAACACCAGGAAATTCTGTAGATCCTAATGCTGGGCCGTTTTTGCCGATTGGCAATTTTAATTCTTTTGTGGGTTCTACTATAAACGGAACTTGGACCTTGTTTATCGAGGATCACCTTAATATCGATGATGGAACAATCTTTACTTGGTCCTTAAATTTTGATGAATCTTTGCTTGTGTCAGATTTTGCATTTACTCCAATTATTGATAACCAAACCTGGGATGCCGATCCTACGATAGTCAATACAAACGGAAATGTTATTACAGTTGCACCGCCAGATGCTGGGCAATACACCTACACGTATAGAGCACTTGATGACTTTGGTTGCGAGTATACCGAAGATATCACAATAGAAGTTTTACCTGAAATTATAACAGAAATTCCAAACGATTTATTTGTTTGTGATACAGGTGTGCCACCTTATATTTTTGATTTAGATTTAAATACAGCCGTTGTTCTTGCTAGTGCCGCAAATTCGAGTGATCTGGTGGTGACTTACCATAATTCAGCGACCGATGCTGATGCAGATACTGGGGAAATAATAGATATTAATAATTATTCTGGTATTGACGGTGAAACTATTTTTGTTAGAGTAGAATATCTAAATTCCGGATGTTATGAAGTTTTGTCGTTTAGCTTGAATGTTGCTGGTCAACCCACCCTAAATCCAGCAACAGACATAGAGTTATGCGACGACAGCAGCAACG